>NZ_BKZR01000002.1:0-123776 GCF_008974225.1 Weizmannia acidilactici
AGGGGAGATTTATTTTCACAGAAAAAGTGCCAATCACGAATTCTGACCTTCCTTTTCCAACTCTTCCATTTCTTTGTGTGTGCAGGAAGCCGTTTGCTATCCATTCTGATCTACAAGTGGAATCAAGCTGTGTCAGCCCTTTTTCTTTCGGAACTTTATCCGCATCGACACTTTCAATTTGGTCTATCTTTGTGCTGTTTTTCATGTTTGTATCTTCAAGTGTTTCAGCATCTCTTATTGCATTTTGTTTTAAGTTCATTGCCAGTACTGTTTCCCCGGCAGAAAGCAGGGTTCCTGAAATGAGATTTATCGTCGATTTTTTCATCTTTGATATAGAGAAATAACTGCAATTCCCCTCCTATGTTTCAATATCTCCAAATTTGGACACACTAACATTAAAACTGCCCATACAAGGGAGGATTTATATGCGGAATGCGATTGTTTTGCTGGCAAAGTTTATTACATGTATTGTCGCCTTTGCTGTGGCGCTCGATTTGTTTTTCGACGCGACCATAACGGATATTCTTTCGTTCAGTCTGCTAGTAACGATTGTCTCCTATGTTGTCGGCGAGTTGATGCTTTTGCCGCGCATAGGCAATTGGAAAGCCGTTGCCGTAGATTTTTTGCTTGTTTATGCAAGCGTCTGGATTTTTGGCAATGTTGTGCTGGACAATTATATGCAGATTGCCTGGGGAAGCATCATTGCCGCCTTCATCATTTTAGTCGCGGAAATTTTTGTGCACCGTTATCTTCTGAACGATGCGGAAAGCAGGGGGAGAAAAGGCGTGCATGCGAATAGGCAAAGCTTTGCATACGGTACGGAAATGGCAGAAGAAGACAATATCCACGATCTCAATCCTAAAAAGAAATAAGCTAAAGCCGGAAACGGAAGCAGAATTTCTTTGCTTTCTGTGACCGGCTTTTTTCGTATTGGAGAATGGGCCCGAAAGATAAGATCGCGCGCAAAGCCTTTGCAAAAAAAAAGGTTCATGCTACACTATTGACGATAATAAAAAAGGCGGAATGGACAATGAAAAACGAAAAAAGCAATGTGGTGCCGTTTCCCCGGCTGAAAGAGCGCCTGCTTGAACGTGGGCTGGAATCCATCAGCCAAAAAGAGTATAAAGAGGCTGCTGCGCTGCTTCGCCAGGCCCGAACCCTTGACCGGGAAGATGCGGATGTCGGAACCGCCTTGATGATCGCCCTTTACCAATCAGGTGATTATGAAGGGGCAAAAGAACAGGGCAGGCAAATGCTGCACGAAGGGATCGGCAATTATTTTGAAGTCATGGATTTATTCCTGATGATTCTTGTGCAGCTCGGCGAACATGAAGAAATTGTACGTACGATCAGCGCCCTCCTTGAAGAAAAAGAGGCGCCTCTTGAGAAGCTGGACCATTATGAAAAGCTGCTGGCGTTTAGCGAAAAGCGGGTGCAGTTGCCCAAACCGGAACTTGATCCGGACCAAAAGGGGCAAAAACTCTTTGAATCGGATGATCTGCAGGAGCAGATTTTGCGGGTGTCCCGGCTTGTACATGAAAACATCCGCCCGTATATTGGGGAAATCCGCGGTTTTATCCGGAATCCGGACGAGCATCCGTTTATCCAGACGCTTCTCATTAACGTGTTAAAAGAACAGGGCATATCCGATACTTTTGAAATTCAAAAACTCAACCGGCACGATACGGTGAATCCCGCAGAACTTCTGCCGATATTTGAAACGCAGCTGTACAATCTTTTAATCACCCGCCTTTCAAGGGATGTCGAACAAAAAAATCCGACGTTGTATGCCCATATTAAGACAATGGTGGACCGGCATTTCTTTTTGCTGTATCCGTTTGAACCCGAGCCGCTTGATACGGGCCTATGGACGGCGGCTTACTACAGTATGGGCCTAAAGATTTACGGGCAGGATGAATGCAACGAAAAAATTGCCATGTATTACTCGGTTAATCCCGAAGAGCTTGCGGATGCCGTCCGCTATCTTGAAAGCCTCGAAGAAATTTCTTTGCCGAATCTGTAGCTCATTATTGAAAGACAAAAAACCTATGTTATAATTAAATGGTTGTATACTGTCTTTTTTCAAACGGAAGTTGGAAAAAAGCAATAGATCAGGAAACCTTTTACATGGCCTGTCTATTTATTATGTTTACATTATTATTTATAGATTGTTGGAGGGAAAGGTATGTCAGCAAAATGGGAAAAAACTGAAAGGAACCAGGGCATCCTTACAGTTGAAGTAGACGCTGCAGCTGTTGATGAAAGCCTGGACAAAGCCTTCAAAAAAATTGTAAAAAGAATCAATGTACCGGGTTTCCGTAAAGGGAAAGTGCCGCGTGCCATTTTTGAAAAACGTTTCGGCGTAGAATCCCTTTATCAGGACGCACTTGATATGCTTGTGCCAGCAGAATATGCAAAAGCTGTCGACGAAACGGGCATTGAACCGGTTGACACACCAAGCATTGACATCGAACAAATGGAAAAAGGAAAATCTCTCATTTTCAAAGCTACCGTTACTGTCAAACCGGAAGTGAAACTCGGCGAATATAAAGGCTTGGAAGTGGAAAAACCGGATACGGAAGTAACAGATGAAGACGTGGAAAACGAACTGAAAAAAATGCAGGAACGCCTTGCTGAACTTGTTGTCAAAGAAGACGGCGAATTGGAAATGGGCGATACGGTTGTCATCGACTTTGAAGGCTTTGTTGATGGCGAAGCATTTGAAGGCGGCTCTGCCGAAAATTATTCGCTTGAGCTCGGTTCCGGCAGCTTTATCCCTGGCTTTGAAGAGCAGTTGGTCGGCGCAAAGACAGGAGATGAAAAAGAAATCAATGTTACATTCCCTGAAGAATACCATGCGGCCGAACTTGCCGGGAAACCTGCAACTTTCAAAGTAAAAGTCCATGAAATTAAGGCAAAACACCTGCCTGAACTGAATGACGAGTTCGCGCAGGATGCCGACGATGAAGTGGAAACTTTGGATGCATTGAAAGAAAAGATCAAAAAAGACCTGAAGGAATCGAAAGAACATGCGGCGAAACATGCGGTGGAAGACGCGGTTGTAGAAAAAGCCGCCGAAAATGCGGAAATGGATATTCCTGAGGCAATGATCGAAACTGAAGTAAACCGTATGCTGCAGGAGTTTGAACAAAACTTGGCTGCACAGGGTTTGAATTTACAGCTTTATTACCAATTCTCCGGTCAGGACGAAGCAGCGCTGCGCGGGCAGATGAAAGAAGATGCCGAAAAACGAGTGCGCTACAATTTAACACTTGAAGCAATCGCCAATGCGGAAAACCTCGAGGCGTCCGACGAAGAAGTGGAAGAAGAATTGAAACGCATGTCCGAAATGTACGGCATGTCCGTTGAAGACATCAAACGCGCCCTTGGTTCTGTGGAAGGCATCAAAGCCGATCTGAAAGCGCGCAAAGCGATCGATTTTCTTGTACAAAACAGCAAAACTGTTGCATAATATAATATAGAAATGCAAGGCACGACGCAGGTTCGTGTCTTGTTTTCTAAACTTTGGGCAGGTCGCAGCCAAAAATCATACATAGAGAAGAATATTCATCAGGTTTTGGGGAAAATCTGGAGTAGGTAGGATTTTTACATAAGTATGAAAATGAGATAAGCAGTTTATTTCCTGCCGTCATGGTTTTGTGTTACAATCCTTATACATATTGATTGTGTGGGGTTAGCGTTATGGTGAGCGGGAGCATGAAGCGGAGCCCGTTATTCCGCGGGTGCTGTCAATTCATTTAGTTAAAACTAAGGGGTGAATGGAATGTTTAAATTCAGCGATGAAAAGCAGCAGTTAAAATGTTCTTTCTGTGGGAAATCGCAGGACCAAGTGCGCAAATTAGTCGCTGGTCCTGGCGTCTATATATGTGATGAGTGCATCGAGCTGTGCACGGAAATTGTCGAAGAGGAATTTGGTACGGAAGAAGAAGTTGAGTTCAAAGACATACCGAAACCGCAAGAAATCCGCGAAATTTTGGCGGAGTATGTCATCGGCCAGGAAGATGCGAAAAAAGCACTTGCCGTTGCCGTTTACAACCATTACAAACGGATCAATTCCAACAGTAAGATTGATGAAGTGGAACTGGCAAAAAGCAATATCTGCCTAATAGGGCCGACCGGAAGCGGAAAAACATTGCTTGCGCAAACGCTGGCACGGATTTTGAATGTCCCGTTTGCGATCGCTGATGCCACATCATTGACGGAAGCCGGCTATGTCGGGGAAGATGTGGAAAATATCTTGTTGAAACTGATCCAAGCAGCCGATTATGATGTGGAAAAAGCTGAGAAGGGCATTATCTACATTGATGAAATCGATAAAATCGCCCGCAAATCGGAAAATCCGTCGATTACGCGTGATGTTTCCGGTGAAGGCGTGCAGCAGGCGCTGCTCAAAATTCTTGAAGGCACTGTGGCAAGCGTGCCGCCTCAAGGAGGGCGCAAACACCCGCACCAGGAATTTATCCAAATTGATACAACCAATATCCTTTTCATTTGCGGCGGTGCGTTTGACGGAATCGACCAAATCATTAAACGCCGCCTTGGGAAAAAAGTAATCGGCTTCGGCACCGACTTGGAGCATGATGACTTGGATGAAAAAACGCTTTTGAAACACGTGCTGCCGGAAGACCTGCTCCAATTCGGGCTGATTCCGGAGTTTATCGGCCGCCTTCCTGTCATTGCAACTTTGGAACAATTGGACGAAGAAGCGTTGATCCGGATTTTGACCGAGCCGAAAAACGCATTGGTCAAGCAGTATAAAAAAATGCTCGAACTCGACCATGTGGAACTCGAGTTTGAACAGGATGCGCTCAAAGAAATCGCAAAAAAGGCAATCGAAAGGAAAACGGGCGCGCGCGGCCTGCGTTCCATTATCGAAGGCATCATGCTCGATGTGATGTTTGACCTGCCGTCCCGCGAAGATATTGTAAAATGCGTTGTCACAAAAGAATCCGTCTTAAATAAAGAGTTCCCGAGACTCATCATGAAAGACGGCACCGTGGTTGAAGGCAGCGACCAAACAAAGTCGGCTTAAATCCGAAAAGCGGAGACGGTGCTTGTTGGCGCACGGACTTTGAGGACCCCGAACGGGATAAAGGAAACACGATGAGCGGATGCCGCTTATCGGGGAAGAGGCCAAAAAGTTCGCTGGCAGATTGGACGCCCAGCTGGACAAGCTGGATAGCGTAGATGCAATGGACATTCGGCCAAATTCGAATTTTAAAAATGGGGGCAGCAATTTGCTTGCCTCTTTTTTTCTTCCTGTAAGTTCCCAATTTTTCAAAGCCACGTTTATTCCCTCCAGAGGCCGGGGATACTACAAGTATGGAAAATGGGCCGAATGACGGCTTTCGGCTGAAACGCTTGGAGGGAACAGGATGAGTTGGACCGGGATTGCTTTGCTGATCCAATTATTTTTTGGGGTGATTATCGGGTTATATTTTTTGAACTTGTTAAAAGGCCAAAAGACACAAAAAATTACAATTGACCGTGAGTCTAAAAAAGAGATGGAACAATTGCGGAAGTTAAGGGGAATTTCCCTGTCGGAGCCGCTGTCTGAACGCGTGCGCCCGACGCAGTTCAGCGATATTGTGGGCCAGGAAGACGGTATAAAAGCGCTTCGGGCTGCGCTTTGCGGGCCGAATCCGCAACATGTCATCATCTACGGGCCGCCCGGCGTCGGAAAAACGGCGGCAGCGCGTCTCGTTTTGGAAGAAGCGAAAAAAAACCCGAAATCCCCTTTTAAAAAAGATTCTGTTTTTGTCGAACTCGACGCGACAACGGCCCGCTTTGACGAAAGGGGAATTGCGGACCCGTTAATCGGTTCCGTCCATGACCCGATTTATCAGGGGGCTGGCGCCATGGGCCAGGCAGGCATCCCGCAGCCGAAACAGGGGGCGGTCACCCATGCGCATGGTGGTGTTTTATTTATTGATGAAATCGGGGAATTGCACCCGATCCAAATGAATAAATTATTGAAAGTATTGGAAGACAGGAAAGTTTATCTGGAAAGCGCGTATTACAGCTCTGAAAACCGTGATATTCCAAACCATATCCATGATATTTTCCAAAACGGGCTTCCTGCTGATTTCCGCCTGATCGGGGCAACGACAAGAACACCGAACGAAATCCCGCCTGCTATCCGTTCGCGCTGCATGGAAGTGTTTTTCCGCGAACTTGGCCGGGATGAAATCGCTCAAGTTGCCAAAAAAGCAGCCGATAAAATGAATATATCCATCAGCGAGTACGGCTTGGACATATTATCTCAATATGCCCGGAACGGAAGAGAAGCCGTCAACATGGTGCAAATTGCCGTCGGGCTTTCCATCCAGGCGGAACGGGACTTTATTCTGGACGAAGATTTGGAATGGGTGATCCGCTCCAGCCAGTTGTCGCCCCGCTATGAAAAAACGGTAGCCGACAAGCCGACAGTCGGGCTCGTAAACGGGCTGGCAGTGTCCGGGCCGAACACCGGCATGCTTTTGGAGATTGAAGTGGCGGCGATTCCGGCAAAGGAAAAAGGGACCATTAACATTACCGGGATTGTGGAAGAAGAAAGCATCGGCGGCGAGGGGAAGTCTGTACGCAGAAAAAGCATGGCAAGAGGTTCGGTTGAAAATGTTATTACCGTATTAAGGATGATGGGCGTTCCGGCCGACCAGTATGATATCCATGTCAATTTTCCGGGCGGCATTCCGGTTGACGGCCCTTCCGCCGGGATCGCGATGGCTTGCGGCATTTATTCCGCTATTTATAAAATTCCTGCCGACCATACAGTTGCCATGACGGGGGAAATCAGTATCCACGGCCATGTCAAACCGGTTGACGGCATTTTTGCGAAAGTGAAAGCGGCAAAACAGGCCGGGGCCAAAACCGTGATCATCCCTGCCGAAAACATGCAGGCATCCTTAAAGGAAATTGGCGGGATTTCCGTTGTTCCCGTTCATCAACTGGAAGAAGTACTGGGTATCGCGCTTATCAAACATTTTAATGACAACGCTCTGATAGGGGGATAAAAGGACCGGCCCCCCTGCAGAAAAAAGATAGGGGTGCTTTTATGAAAACACAATCCGAATACACGGTTCCTTTGCTTCCTTTAAGGGGCATACTGGTGTATCCGTCGATGGTTTTGCATTTGGACGTCGGAAGGGACTACTCTGTCCAGGCTCTCGAAAAAGCCATGATGAACAGCAGTGAAATTTTCATGACGACCCAAAAAGATGTTTCCATCGAAGAACCGAAGCAGGAAGACCTGTATCAAGTCGGAACGCTTACAAAAGTAAACCAAATGATGAAACTGCAGAACGGGACGATCCGTGTGCTTGTCGAAGGCATGCGACGCGCGAAGATTGTAAAGTTCCAAGATACCGGAACCTATTATTCCGTCTTTATTGAGACGTTTGATAAAAATTTTGAGCCTGACGCGGAAACGGAAGCGCTCATGCGGACGATGCTCGATCTTTTCAGCCAATATATTAACCAATCGAAAAAAATTTCGAACGAGACGTTCGCAACTGTTTCGGATATGGAAGATGGGGGCAAGGCCGCCGATATCATCGCTTCCCACCTGCCGCTCCGCCTCCCGCAAAAACAGGAAATTCTTGAAACCATTGATGTAAAACAAAGAATGCGGAAATTGATCGAGCTGATTAAAAATGAGCAGGAAATTCTGAGCCTTGAAAGAGCGATCAGCAAGCAGGTAAAAAAATCAATGGAAAGAACACAAAAAGAATATTACTTGCGCGAACAAATGAAAGCCATCCAAAAAGAACTGGGCGATAAGGAAGGTAAAACGGCGGAAGTGCATGAACTGCGCGAGAAAATATTAAATGCCAATATGCCCGAGCATGTGGCAAATATGGCTTTTAAAGAACTGGATCGTTACGAAAAAATATCGGCAACTTCTTCTGAAAGCGGAGTGATCCGCAATTATCTGGATTGGCTTATTTCCCTGCCATGGTCGAATGCCACGGTCGATGACCTTGATATAGCCAAGGCCGAGAAAATTTTGAATGAAGACCATTACGGCCTCGAAAAAGTGAAGGAACGCGTTTTGGAATATTTGGCGGTGCAGCAGATCACCCAGTCTATGAAAGGGCCGATCCTTTGTCTTGCAGGGCCTCCGGGGGTCGGGAAAACAAGCCTTGCGCGGTCGATTGCGAAGTCTTTAGGCCGGAAATTTGTCCGTGTTTCGCTCGGCGGCGTGAAGGATGAGTCGGAAATCCGCGGCCACCGCAGGACATATGTTGGCGCGATGCCGGGGCGGATGATCCAGGGGATGAAAAAAGCCGGCACCATCAATCCGGTTTTTTTGCTGGATGAAATCGATAAAATGTCCAGCGACTTCCGCGGCGACCCGTCGTCAGCATTGCTGGAGGTGCTCGACCCGGAGCAGAACCATTCATTCAGCGACCATTATATTGAAGAACCATATGATTTATCCAAAGTAATGTTTATCGCCACTGCCAATGATTTATCTACGATCCCGGGGCCGTTGCGCGACCGGATGGAAATCATTTCAATTTCGGGCTATACGGAAATGGAAAAAATCGAAATCGCGAAAAACCATCTGCTGCCGAAACAAATTAAGGAAAACGGCCTGAACCGCAACCAGTTGCGTGTAAATGCGGATGCGCTCCAGCTGATTGTGCGCCGCTATACACGCGAGGCGGGGGTCCGCAGTCTTGAACGGAAACTTGCGGCAATATGCAGGAAAACGGCGAAAATGATCGTGTCCGGCAAAAGAAAACGGGTGACGGTCACGGCCAAAAATTTGGAAGACTTCCTCGGCAAACCGATTTTCCATTATGGGCAGGCGGAAATGGAAGACCAGATCGGTGTGGCAACCGGGCTTGCGTACACAGCGGCTGGCGGGGATACGCTGCAGATCGAAGTTTCGCTTTCCCCGGGGAAAGGAAAGCTTATGCTGACCGGAAAACTCGGGGATGTCATGAAAGAATCGGCCCAGACTGCCTTCAGCTTTGTGCGTTCAAAAGCGGAGGAGCTCGGGCTTCCGGACGATTTCCATGAAAAATACGATATCCATATTCATGTCCCGGAAGGCGCAGTGCCGAAGGACGGGCCATCAGCCGGCATTACGATCGCGACAGCGCTGATTTCTGCGCTCACGAAACATGCCGTCCATAAAGAAGTCGGGATGACCGGGGAAATTACGCTGCGCGGACGGGTTTTGCCGATCGGCGGCCTGAAAGAAAAATCGCTCGGCGCGCACAGGGCGGGGCTGAAAAAAATTATTATCCCGAAAGAAAACGAAAAAGATTTGGATGACATTCCGGAAAGCGTGCGCGGGGAATTGGCGTTTTATCCCGTCACGCATATGGATGAAGTGATCAAAATCGCCATAGTGGGTGAGGAACAATGAAAGTAAACGAGGCAGAACTTGTCATCAGCGCGGTGCGGCAGGAACAGTATCCGGATGGACATTTGCCGGAATTCGCGCTTGCGGGCCGGTCAAATGTGGGAAAATCTTCTTTTATCAATAAAATGATCAACCGTAAAGCATTGGCCCGCACATCTTCAAAGCCGGGGAAGACGCAGACGCTCAATTTTTATAAAATCGAAAACAGCTTATATTTTGTTGATGTTCCGGGTTATGGATTTGCTAAAGTTTCGAAAAAAGAGCGGGAAAAATGGGGAAATATGATCGAAACGTATATCACGACAAGAAAGCAGCTCAAAGCGGTCATTTTAATTGTCGACCTCAGGCATCCCCCGACGAAAGCCGACCGCATGATGTACGATTTTTTAAAATATTACAAGGTGCCTTGCCTTGTTGTTGCGACGAAAGCCGATAAAATCCCGAAAGGAAAATGGGCAAGCCACTTAAAAACGGCCAGGGAAACATTGGAAATGGAAAAAGAGGACGAAATCATTTTATTTTCATCCGAAACAGGGGAAGGCAAAGACAAAGTCTGGGCTTCCTTAATGAAAAGAATGGACCGGCCCGAATAAAAGCCCGGCTCCGGATTTTTCCGGGCCGGGCTTTTTACACCATCCGCTGCATATATTTTTGTATAGGCTAGCGCCTGCCTCTTTTTTTCACAAACAAAAGGTAAATGCCGATCACAACAAGCACGGCGGGCCAAAAATTAACAAGCGAGGAAACATTGTTTTCCACTAGCCCGAACCAGCCCATCACTTTATTGGAAAACAACAGCACGATGGAAAGGGTAAGAAACAGCAGCCCGTAAAAAATGCCGTCGCCGGTTTTTTGGGAGCGCAGCAAAAAGCCGAGGGCGATTACCAAAATAAAGACGCCGATATTGTCCGGCCAGATGGAGATTTTTCCGGCCAGATGGAATTGGAGGCCGAACCCGACCAAAATGACGCCCGGCAAAATCGATTCGCCGTCACGGCCCCAGTACCCTTCGCCCAAAAAGGCAAGCCCGACAATGATCAGCAAAGTCGGCCATGTAAAAAAATCTTTCAATCCGCTAATATCAAAGCGTTGCAAATAAAAATACAAACCAAATCCGATCAAAATAATGGCGGGAAAAATTTTACGGCTCTTCAATGGACCACACTTCTTTCCTTAAATCTAGTTGCTTGATATCAAGGCTTATTTCTGATAATTTTACAAGTGGGCAGACGTTTTTCCTATGTAAAAAGGGAAAAAATCGTGTTTATCTTTTCTAATGATACCATAGACCGAACGTGAATCCTATGCATTTCGCTAGAATGAAATTGGGGGTGCCTAAGGGTAGAAATGAGAATACTTACAGTCGGCTTAAATTATAAATCAGCGCCTGTAGAAATCCGCGAACGCCTCTCTTTCTATGAAGCGGATCTGGCGGAGGCCATGCTCGCGCTGCAGAAGAAGAAAAGCATCTTGGAAAATGTCATCGTTTCAACCTGCAACCGTACGGAAATATACGCAGTAGCAGACCAGGCGCATACCGGCCGTTATTATATAAAAGATTTTCTTTCACAATGGTTCCAAATAGAAAAAGAAGAATTTGCACCTTATTTGTTTGTTTACGAAGACAATGAAGCCATCGAACATTTGTGCAAAGTGATCTGCGGGCTTGATTCGATGGTGCTCGGCGAAACGCAGATCCTCGGGCAGGTAAGGGACAGCTTTCTACTTGCTCAGCAGTCGAAAACAACGGGGACGATCTTTAACCGTTTATTTAAAGATGCGGTAACACTTGCAAAAAAAGCGCACACCGAAACCGAAATTGCTTCCAATGCCGTTTCGGTGAGCTATGCGGCTGTGGAGCTCGCAAAAAAAATTTTTGGCAGCATGTCCGATAAGCAGGTTTTGATCATCGGCGCAGGAAAAATGGGTGAACTTGCCGCTGAAAACATCCTTGGGAGCGGCGCAACCAATATTACGGTTATCAACCGCACGTACGAAAAAGCGGAAAAACTTGCCCAACGTTTCCACGGCAAAGCGTTTGGATTGTCCGCCCTCGATACGGAGCTTGTCTCTGCTGATATAGTCATTACGTCCACTTCGGCAAAAGATTATGTTCTTACCGCAGAAATGCTGAGAAGTGCGGAAATGAAACGGAACGGCCGCCCGCTCCTTTTGGTTGATATTGCCGTGCCGCGCGATATTGACCCGCAGGCAGGCCGGCTTGAATCGGTCTTTCTGTACGACATCGACGATTTGGAAGGCATTGTCGAGGCGAACTTAAAAGAACGGGAAAAAGCCGCCCGGCAGATTATGGGCATGATCTCAGATACTGTTGTAGCCTTTAATGAATGGGTGAATATGCTGGGTGTCGTGCCAATTATAACAGCGCTCCGCGAAAAAGCGCTCACCATCCAGGCGGAAACGATGAAAAGCATTGAACGGAAACTGCCGGATTTATCGGAGCGCGAACGGAAGTTGATCAGCAAACATACGAAGAGCATCATTAACCAAATGCTGAAAGACCCGATCCTGCAGGCGAAAGAAATGGCGGGTGGGCCTGATGCGGCACGGAACCTCGAACTGTTCAAAAAAATCTTTAACCTGGAAGAAAAGGAAACAGCGGATGCTTCGCCCGAAAAACCAATGCAGCAAGCTTTCCGCCCTTCCTTTTCTAATTAACCGGAGCAGCCTGCAATGTATGCCGTTTGGATGGCAAGGCTGCATGAAGGTATGATTCTGCTCTATGCAGCCAGCATTTTATTATATTTTTTGGATTTTCTCCATCAAAACCGGAAGGCCAATCACATCGCCTTCCGCTTCCTTTCGATTGTCTGGGCACTGCAAACCGTCTTTTTATGGTTGTACGTGGCCCACACCGGCCGGTTTCCGGTGTTGACATTGTCGGAAGGGCTTTATTTTTATGCATGGGTGCTGTTATCACTGTCACTGGCCTTGAACCGCCTGCTTCGCATCGATTTTACAGTATTTTTTACGAACGTGATCGGATTTTTTGTCATGACGGTCCATGCCTTTGCTCCTGAACAGGTGGCGTCGGGCACGGGGGAGAGGATGGTGTCGGAGCTTTTGTTGATGCATATTACGATGGCCATTATCTCCTATGTGCTTTTTTCCTTATCTTTTGTTTTTTCCGTGTTGTATTTATTACAATATAAGTGGCTGAAAGAAAAAAAGTGGGGGCACCGTTTATGGCGGCTGCAGGATCTTCCGAAACTGGAGAAACTGGCGAAAATGATGAATGCAATCGCGGTGCCGATGCTTTTGCTCGGGCTAATATTAGGGCTGCAATGGGCTTATTTAAAACTCCCGGGCATCCATTGGTTTGATCCGAAAATTGTCGGTTCATTTGCCGTACTGATCGTTTACAGTATTCTTTTGTACGCCGGGGAAAGCCGCCGCATTTTCGGGAAAAAGCTCGCTTACTGGAATACTGCGGCTTTTTTGATCGTATTGATTAACTTTTTCCTCATCACGGGATTATCGGATTTTCATTTGTATTTTTAGGAGGCATCGCTGGATGAGAACAATTGTGGTAGGGTCACGCCGGAGTAAGCTTGCCCTGACGCAGACAAAATGGGTGGTGGCGCAGCTTGAGCGGCTCGGGCTCCCTTTCCGCTTCGAAATCAGAGAAATCGTGACAAAAGGCGATAAAGTGCTTGATGTCACGCTATCGAAAGTCGGTGGAAAGGGCCTTTTTGTCAAAGAAATTGAAGAAGCCATGCTGAAAAAAGAAATTGATATGGCTGTACATAGCATGAAAGATGTGCCGGCTGTGCTGCCGGACGGGCTTGTGGTCGGCTGTATACCGGAGCGCGAAGATTACCGGGACGCTTTTGTTTCAAAAAATGGTGTAAAATTTGCTGATCTGCCCAAAGGTGCGAAAGTGGGGACAAGCAGCCTGCGCCGCGGCGCCCAGCTGCTTGCTGCAAGAAACGACATTGAAATCAAATGGATCCGCGGCAACATCGACACAAGGCTTGAAAAATTAAAAAACGGAGATTATGATGCGATTATTCTTGCCGCAGCAGGCTTAAAACGGATGGGCTGGAGCAGTGATGTTGTCACTGAATTCCTTGAGCCGGAAACTTGCCTGCCTGCAATCGGGCAGGGGGCTTTGGCGGTGGAGTGCCGCGCCGATGACAAAGAGCTGCTTGATGCGCTGGCAAAATTGAACAGCGAAGAGACGGAAGAAACGGTTCGGGCCGAGCGTGTATTCCTTGATAAGATGGAAGGCGGATGCCAAGTGCCGATTGCGGGGCTGGCCAAGAAAACGGAAGGCGGCATTTCCCTTACTGCACTTGTTGCGTCCCCTGACGGAAAAACAGTTTACAAAGAGACTGTCACGGCCGGCGACCCGGTTACAGCCGGGGAGCAGGCGGCGGAAATTTTAAGCAGGCGGGGTGCAAAGGCATTAATTGAGCGTGTGAAAACGGAGCTTGAAGAATCATGAACACGAACGGCCCTTTGAGCGGAAAAAGGATTCTCATTACAAGGGGCGGAAAAGAAGGCGAAAGGCTGGCTGCACAAATTGAAGCGCTCGGGGGAAAAGCCTTTGTCGTCCCGATGATCGCTTTCCGCGCTTACGAAGACCCGAATGCGCACGAATATTTAAAGAAGCTGCCGGAATACGACTGGGCGGTGTTTACGAGCAAAAACGGCGTCCAATACTTTTTGGAGCAATGCAGCAAATCCGGCATTTCATGTGACCGCCTGTACATAAACTGGGCGGCTGTCGGGAAAAAGACAGCCGCTTATATGGACAAATGCGGATTGAAAGCATCTTTTACACCTTCAAAGTATACTGCGAAAGACTTTGCTGCCGCGTTTTTAAGCAGCGGGCATTCCTTAAAGCGCGTGCTGCTCCCAAAAGGAAATTTGGCAAGTTCCGAAATTGCAGATTCGCTCAAGAAAAGCGGTATAATAGTAGATGAATGGATCGTTTACGAGACTTATCTGCCGCCGGAAAGCAGGGAGAAGCTTCTTGAGGTGCTGAAGTGGGAAAATATTGATTTTGCGCTTTTTGCAAGCCCGTCCGCTTTCCGCCATTTTAAAGCGGTGATTGATGCTTCAGGCATTGACCACGCTGCCCAAAGGATCAAAATGGCTGCGATCGGGCCCGTGACGAAAAGCGCGGTCGAAGAAGCTGGTTTTACGGTGCAGGTCAGCCCGGATGAATATACGATGCCGGCGATGCTTTCTGCATTATGCCAATATGTTACGAGAGTTTAGGAGGAAAAAACATGTCAGATTTACAATTTGCACGCCACCGGAGGCTTCGCCAAAGTGCAAATATGCGGGCAATGGTGCGCGAAACAAATATTACGGTAAATGATTTGATTTATCCGATTTTTGCGGTGGAAGGCGAAAATATTAAAAATGAAATTTCATCGATGCCGGGCGCGTACCATTGGTCATTGGACCGCCTGCACGAAGTCATGGATGAAGTCGTGTCCCTCGGCATTAAGTCCGTTATTTTGTTCGGTGTTCCGGCTCATAAAGATGCTACCGGTTCGGAAGCTTACCATGACCACGGGATCGTCCAGGAAGCCATCCGTTTGATTAAGAAAAATTATCCGGATATCATTGTCATCGCAGATACATGTCTGTGCGAATACACTGACCACGGCCACTGCGGGGTCGTCGAAGGCGGAAAAATTTTAAACGATCCGAGCCTTGACCTCTTGGCAAAAACGGCGGTCAGCCAGGCAAAAGCCGGAGCCGATATCATCGCGCCGTCCAATATGATGGACGGGTTTGTCGCCGCGATCCGAAAAGGCCTGGATGAAGCAGGATATGAAGATGTGCCGATCATGAGCTATGCAGTCAAATATGCTTCCGCTTTTTACGGGCCGTTCCGTGAAGCTGCAGACAGCGCGCCTGCATTCGGGGACCGGAAAACGTACCAGATGGACCCGGCCAACCGCCTCGAAGCATTGCGCGAAGCCCAGTCCGATGTGGAAGAAGGCGCAGATTTCCTGATCGTGAAGCCGACCCTCTCCTATCTGGACATTGTCCGCGATGTCCGCAATGAATTCCGCCTGCCGGTCGTCGGGTATAATGTCAGCGGGGAATATTCCATGGTGAAAGGCGCTGCGCTGAACGGATGGATTGACGAAAAAGCGGTCGTCCTGGAAATGATCACAAGCATGAAACGTGCCGGCTGCGATCTCATTATTACTTATTTTGCATTGGACATTGCCCGCTGGCTGGCGGAATAAGCCGAATGATTGGAGGTTAAAGCATGCGCTCTTATGAAAAATCAATCGAAGCATATAAAGAAGCGGTCACATTGATGCCGGGCGGGGTCAATAGCCCTGTGCGCGCATTTAAAGCGGTTGGCATGAACCCGATTTTTATGGACTATGGCAAGGGCTCGAAAATTTACGATATTGACGGAAACGAATATATCGATTACGTTTTGTCGTGGGGGCCGCTCATCCTTGGCCATGCAAATGACCGGGTTGTGGATGCATTGAAAAAAACGGCTGAAAAAGGGACGAGTTTCGGTACGCCAACCCTGATGGAAAATAAGCTGGCAGCGCTTGTGAAGGAACGCGTGCCGTCTATTGAAATCGTCCGCATGGTGTCATCCGGTACGGAAGCGACGATGAGTGCGCTGCGTCTGGCAAGGGGATATACGGGGCGCAATAAAATTTTAAAATTCGAGGGCAGTTACCACGGCCACGGCGACTCGCTTTTGATCAAAGCGGGATCGGGTGTTGCGACATTGGGTCTGCCGGACAGCCCGGGCGTCCCGCTCGGCATCGCGCAAAATACGATTGCGGTCGCCTATAACGACCTGGAAGCTGTTCGGGCGGCATTCGAACAATACGGCGAAGACATCGCATGCGTCATTGTCGAGCCGGTTGCCGGCAATATGGGCGTTGTTCCGCCGAAAAAGGGCTTTTTGAAAGGTCTGCGTGAAGTAACAAAGGAATACGGCGCCCTTTTGATTTTTGATGAAGTGATGACCGGCTTCCGTGTGGATTACAACTGCGCGCAAGGGTATTTTGATGTCACGCCAGATTTGACATGCCTTGGAAAAGTCATCGGCGGCGGTCTCCCGGTCGGTGCGTTCGGCGGCAGGGCGGACATTATGGAAAAAATCGCCCCGACAGGTCCTGTTTACCAGGCTGGAACGCTTTCCGGGAACCCGCTTGCGATGACGGCGGGCTATGAAACATTGCGGCAATTGACGCCTGAAACCTATAAGGAATTCATCCGCAAGGCGGACCGGCTTGAAGCGGGTTTCCATGAGGCTGCATTGAAATATGAAATTCCGCATACATTCAATCGTGCAGGTTCCATGATCGGCGTCTTTTTTACAAATGAAGAAGTGTATAACTTTGAAACGGCAAGAACATCAGATCTTGATTTGTTTGCAAAATATTACCGCGGCATGGCAGAAAACGGCGTCTTTTTGCCGCCTTCCCAGTTTGAAGGGATCTTCCTTTCCGCGGCGCATTCGGATGAAGACATCGACCGCACTATTGAAGCGGTGGAAAAAACATTTAAGGCGATCCGCGGGTAGATCTCCGTTTCCAGAAACCGGCAAATCCAAAGTCTTGGATTTGCCGGTTTTTTTACAATCATAATTTTCCTTTTTCTTTCATACAGTGTAAATGACATATTGCAAGACGGTTATGGAGGAATCGAAGGGAGGAACCCAATTTGCCGCAAAATCAATCTTCGATACGATTTTCTTTAGAAGAATTGATTTGGTTTAAAAAAGGACAGGAAGTTGAAGAACTTTTATCGATATCATTGGATCCCCATATTACCATCCAGGAACGCGACCAGTTCGTCGTCATCAAAGGCAATCTGCATTTGTCGGGGGAGTATATCGGCAACGGGAAAGAAGAGGGGGAAGATGTCCTATTCCGAAAATATGTGCAGACGGTGCAATACCGGGAAGAGGACGGGGTATTCGAATTTTACCAGTCGTTTCCGGTGGACATCACGGTCCCGATTGCAAGAATCGCCAGTTTAGATGTGCTTGATGTGAATATTGAGGGATTTGATTACCAATTTCACGGGACGGATTGTTTGAAAATTAATGCAGATTTGGCAATTGAAGGCATCCTTGAACGAGAAGAGGAAGATGAAGAGGAAACCGCTTCTTATCCTGCCCGTACTGAAGAGGGATTTGCTGATGGATTTGCAGAAAAAGAGGAGGATGTCTTCGCGCAGCCGGAATGGCAGTATTGGCAGGAAGAAGAGGAAAAGGAGAAAGAAAGTGAAATAACTTTTAAGCGTGAACCGGAAAACTTGCAGGAAGAAGAAAGCGCAGAAAGTTATGAAGTAGTCCCCGTAGAAGAGGCATCGGAAAGGGAGGAAGCAGAGGAAGACGGCGCCGCCGAATCGGATCTTTATGAACCTTTTATGATAGAGGCGCATATGGATCCGGAAGAAGAAACCGCCCCCGTTGTCCAGCAAGAGCCCGTTTTAAAGGAACTGAATTTGCTTGATCCGGTAGAGCTGCCGGAGAAAGAAGAAGTGGCAACGGGCCGGGAAGAACAGGAACTTGTACTAAGCCAGGCGGAATCGGCAGGGGAAGAACCGGCCCGGGAAGAATTATCTTCGTCTTCAGCTGAAACGGCAGAGGAAGAACTGATCCGGGGAGAATCATCTTCGTCTTCAACAGAATCGGAATCAGAAGAGGCAGCGCACTCAATGGAACCGGCAGCGGAAGAATCGTCTTCATCTGCCATTGAGCATGCGGAAGCAGAGGAAGAAGAATCGGAAGAAAAGGAGGAAGTGGCCAAAAAGAAAAAGAAGAAGAAATCAAAATACGAATCGATTTCACTCACCGACTTTTTCGCGCGCAAAGCGGAGGAAAAACCGGCCAAGTTAAAAGTATGCATTGTGCAGAACGGAGAAACGCTGGATCAGCTTGCTCAAAAATATAATATCAATGTACAGCAAATTTTGCGGATGAACCATTTGGATATTAACCAGGATGTGCATGAAGGGCAGGTGTTATACGTTCCCGCCAATGCCCGTCCCGAAAAGAAAAACTAAAGCGGACTCCGGGGTTCTTCCAATTGCGGGGCAGAACGCTTCCGCTGTTTAAGAAGGTGAGATTGTTGGCTGACCTTTCGCAGCAGGATATGAAAAATATCATGCAGCTGTATGGGCTGAAGGCGAATTTCATGGAGCGGTACGGAAAAGCTTATAAAATTTATGCCGACCAGGGCGTTTTTGCCTTGAAAAAGATTCCTCCTCAAACCGGGATGGGGTTCATCCGCCATATCCAGTTCCTGTACCAGCGGGGGTACAACCGGATTATCCCGGTTTATCCGGCTTTGGACGGCCGCTATGGCGTGCTGTACAACGGAACGCTCTTTTATTTGATGCCGTGGCTCCCCAATGAAGAAAAGGAAGAACGCGGCGAAAAGCATAAAAAAATGTTCCGGGAATTGGCGCGCCTGCACGGCTTATCCGTTAAGGAAGTGGAAATTTCAAAAGACACGCGCCGAAAACATTATGAGGAAACGCTTGCTCGCTGGGAACAGCAGCAGGATTTTTTGGAGGAATTTCTGGAACGGTGTGAGGAACAAACCTATATGTCCCCGTTTGCATTGCTGTACTGCACGTTCTATAAAGAAATCAGCCAGGCGCTCAAATTTTCGGTACGGCAGCTGGAAGAATGGTATGACCAAACGAAAGAAGCGGCAAAGGCAAGGACGGTTACTGTACACGGGAAAATATCAACGGAGCATTTCCTTTACGACGAACGCGGTTTGGGCTATTTCGCCAACTTTGAACAGGCCGAAACGGCGGCGCCTTTTTATGATTTGCTCCCTTTTTTGTCGCGGACGCTCCATGCTTATCCGAAACGTTTTGACGAATGCGTCGAATGGGTAAAGACGTATTTCAGCTATTTTCCGCTGCGCGAAGACGAGAAATGTTTATTTTTCAGCTACCTTGCCCATCCCGCGCCGATCATCCAAATTGTCGAATCTTATTTTGCGGACGGGGCAAACCGCCATGAAGCAAAAACTGTCGCGAAACTGCAGGAAAAGTACTGGCTTTTGAAAAATACGGAATATGTCGTCATGCAGCTATCACAGGGGGCTGCCCCCGCTTAAAACTGTATCCAAAAGCGGGGCAGGCCATTAAAACCATTCATACTGAAAACCGAGATAAATGAGAATAAAAATGGCGAGGAGAAGGACATCAAACGTGGTCGGGAAAATGATTGTGCGGATGGCCTGGAAGACGGCAAACGGAAGAATCAGCTGTTTGCAGGCGTTTATGGCATTCCGTCCCCACGAGCGGAAAGTATATTTATTAAAATTCTTTTTCATCGGCTCACCACCTATCCTTCGATTATGGATAATGTATGAAAAACCGGCCGGATAGGTGAATACATATGAATCCTTGCCAACATGAATATTTTCCATGAAATTGGGCAATTATATTGACGATTTCCAAAAAAATCGATACTATTAAATAAAGCCAATTTCTAAAGCGGAAATACAAGGAATGGGAAGAGTATAACCGCGTTTCCATTTAGAGAGGGAAATCATTTGCTGAAAGATTTCCTATGTGCAAACCGGTTAGAAGGTCGCCCAAGAGTAGCTTTTGTGAACTTTGAGTAGCAAAAGCCGGCGAAGTGCCGTTATCGACCCCGAGTGCCGGGCGAATTTTTTTGCCCGTGAAAAAAGGTGGTACCGCGAAACTAGCTCCCTTCGTCCTTTTACGGCGAAGGGAGCTTTTGCTTTTCAGGGGGCTTATGCGGCCGCCGCAAAATGTCCGGGCTGCATGATGGGCGTGTGGGATGAATAAAGTCTTCCCTAACCAGACAAGAAAGGAATGATTTGAATGGGACAGCAGGAAATCAGCATGCCGACAAAATATGATCCGAAAGCTGTTGAAAAAGGACGTTATGAATGGTGGGTGAACGGGAAATTTTTCGAAGCGAAAGATGCTCCGGATAAGCAGCCGTACACAATCGTGATCCCGCCACCGAACGTGACCGGGAAACTCCATTTGGGCCACGCCTGGGACACGACTTTACAGGATATATTAACGAGAATGAAACGGATGCAGGGCTATGATGTGCTCTGGCTGCCGGGCATGGACCACGCCGGGATTGCCACGCAGGCGAAAGTTGAAGCGAAACTGCGCAGTGAAGGCAAGTCCCGATACGATCTTGGACGCGAAAAATTCGTGGAAGAAACGTGGAAATGGAAAGAAGAATACGCTGCTTTTATCCGCAAACAGTGGGCAAAGCTCGGCCTAGGCCTTGACTACTCGCGTGAACGATTCACCCTGGATGAAGGCTTATCCAAAGCTGTTAAGGAAGTGTTCGTTTCGCTTTACAAAAAAGGCTTGATTTACCGCGGCGAATACATTATCAACTGGGATCCGGAAACGAAAACGGCGTTATCCGATATTGAAGTGGTTTACAAAGATGTACCGGGCGCTTTTTACCATTTCGCTTACCCGTTAAGCGACGGTTCCGGCACTATTGAGATTGCGACAACACGGCCGGAAACGATGCTCGGCGATACTGCGGTGGCGGTTCACCCGAAAGATGAACGTTACCAGCATTTGATAGGCAAAACGATTACTCTGCCGATTGTCGGGCGCAAAATCCCGATCATTGCCGATGAATATGTCGATATGGAATTCGGGACCGGCGCGGTAAAAATTACGCCTGCCCATGACCCGAACGATTTCGAAGTCGGCAACCGCCATCATCTGCCGCGCATTCTTATCATGAACGAAGACGGCACGATGAACGAAAATGCCGGGAAATACGAAGGCATGGACCGTTTCGAATGCCGTAAACAGATTGTCCGGGATTTAAAAGAACTCGGCGTATTGGTTAAAATCGAAGACCATATGCATTCGGTCGGCCATTCCGAGCGGAGCGGCGCGGTAGTCGAACCGTATTTATCGACGCAATGGTTTGTCAAAATGCAGCCGCTCGCCGAAGCCGCCATTAAACTGCAGCAGTCGGAAGGCAAAGTGCATTTTGTGCCGGAACGATTCGAAAAAACATATTTGCACTGGATGGAAAATATCCGCGACTGGTGTATTTCGCGCCAGCTTTGGTGGGGTCACCGGATTCCGGCCTGGTACCATAAAGAAACCGGCGAAGTTTACGTAGATGTGGAACCACCGAAAGACATCGAAAACTGGGAACAGGATCCGGATGTTTTGGACACATGGTTCAGTTCCGCGCTCTGGCCGTTCTCGACGATGGGCTGGCCGGTTAAAAATGCGAAAGACTATCAGCGCTATTATCCGACGGACGCGCTTGTTACCGGCTATGACATCATTTTCTTCTGGGTATCGAGGATGATTTTCCAAGGGCTAGAATTCACCGGGAAACGCCCGTTCAAAGACGTGCTCATCCACGGACTCGTGCGCGACGAGCAGGGCCGGAAAATGAGCAAGTCGCTTGGCAACGGTGTTGACCCGATGGATGTCATCGACCAATACGGTGCTGACTCTTTGCGATACTTCCTTGCAACAGGCAGCTCCCCGGGGCAGGATTTGCGTTTCAGCTATGAAAAAGTCGAATCGGTTTGGAATTTTGCCAATAAAATTTGGAATGCATCCCGTTTTGCACTCATGAACATGAACGGGCTGAAATTTGAGGAAATTGATCTGTCTGGCGAAAAATCGGTGGCCGACAAATGGATTTTAACAAGGCTGAATGAAACGATCGAAACGGTTACGAAGCTTGCTGATAAATATGAATTTGGCGAAGTCGGAAGGGTGCTTTACAACTTCATTTGGGACGATTTCTGCGACTGGTACATTGAAATGGCGAAACTGCCGCTGTACGGCGATGAGGAAGCGGCAAAAAAAACGACCCGCTCAATCCTCGCTTATGTGCTTGACAATACGATGCGGCTCTTGCATCCGTTCATGCCGTTTATTACCGAGGAAATTTGGCAAAACCTGCCGCATGAAGGGGAATCGATCACAACGGCGGCCTGGCCGACCGTCAACGAAGCGCTAAGTGATCCGGAAGCGAGTGAGGAAATGAAGCTGCTTGTTGAAATCATCCGTTCGGTACGGAACATCCGTTCGGAAGTGAACACGCCGCTAAGCAAAAAAATCAAGCTGCATTTGAAAGCGAAAGATGAAAAAGTGCTGGCGGCGTTGGAACGGAATGAAGCGTACATTACCCGCTTCTGCAACCCGGATGAGCTGAAAATGGGGCTTGACCTTGAAGCGCCGGATAAAGCGATGACTGCGGTAGTTTCGGGGGTAGAACTGTTCCTGCCGCTTGAAGGCCTGATCAACTTTGAGGAAGAAATGGCACGGCTCAAAAAAGAGCTGGAGAAATGGAACAAAGAAGTCGAACGTGTGCAGAAAAAACTCAGCAATGAAGGATTCTTGAAAAAAGCGCCGGAAAAAATCATTGCTGAAGAAAGGGCAAAAGAAAAAGATTATCTCGAAAAACGGAGCGTTGTGGAAGCACGCATCAAAGAACTGCAAAACCAATAATGCCAGCGAATCAGGAAGGGCTGTTTTGAAGGCGAATCTCATCGTGGATTCGTCTTCCTTACATATCAGGAGGTTTGGACATCATGTTTGGAACATATGAAGAAGCGGTCAGCTGGATCGAATCCCGTTTGAAATTCGGAATGAAGCCGGGCCTTGAAAGGATGCAGTGGTTTATGGAACAAATGAATCACCCGGAGCGGAGAGTGAAAACCGTCCATGTCGCTGGCACGAACGGGAAAGGGTCAACGGTTACTTACCTGCGTAATATTTTGCAGCAGGCAGGCTTCAAAGTCGGGACGTTTACTTCCCCCTATATTGAACAGTTCAACGAAAGGATCAGCGTCAACGGCGCTCCGGTAGCGGATGCGGATCTCGTGCGGCTTGTCAACCATATCCGGCCGTTAACGGAGGAGCTGGAGAAAACGGAATTTGGTCCGCCGACAGAGTTTGAAGTGATTACGGCGATGTCGCTTTATTATTTTGCCGACATCCATCCGGTTGATATTGTGATATACGAAGTCGGGCTCGGCGGTAGGTTCGATTCGACAAATGTGATCACGCCGCTTGCCAGCCTGATTACAAATATCGGCCATGACCATATGAATGTACTCGGCAATACGATAGCAGAAATCGCATATGAAAAAGCTGGCATCATCAAGCCGGGGGTTCCGGTTGCCACAACAGCCGTGCTGCCGGAAGCACTGAAGGTGATTGAAGAAAAAGCGGAAAAAGAAGGGGCATCGCTGTTCCGAGCCGGGCAGGATTTCTCTTTTGCTTATACAGGTGGCGATGCGTCCGGCGAACATTTCAATTTTACTTCCCCGTACGGCTCGTACAAACACTTATCGATTTCGATGAAAGGGCGCCATCAAGTTTACAATGCGTCGCTTGCGGTGATGGGGGCCGAACTGTTAAAGCACGCCCATCAGTTCGCAATCGGGCAGTGTGATTTGGAAAAAGGATTAATGGAAAGCAAGTGGATCGGCCGTTTTGAGCAGCTGCTTTCCGATCCAATCGTGATCGTTGACGGCGCGCACAACCCGGAAGGCATTGACAGCTTAATTGAAACGATGGAAACACATTTGCGTGGGAAAAAAATCCGGATTATTTTTTCAGCGCTCGGCGATAAAGATCTGGAGCACATGATCCCGAAGCTTGACCATAAAGCCGACCAAATTTTATTTACAACTTTTGATTTTCCAAGGGCGATTCCGGCAAAAGCATTATATAATATAAGCCATCACCGGAATAAAACGTGTATGGAAGATTGGAAAGAGGCGATCTCGGGCACAATGGCGGAAATATGCGGCACGGATGAAGCTTTGGTCATTACCGGATCCTTGTATTTTATTTCACAGGTACGGAAATATATTCTTGAATATTACGCTTGAGCGTCCAGACAGCGGGAAGCGGGCAGGGCTAAATGGTTCTGTCCTGCTTTTTTGTTCTTTTTAGTGAATACTTTCTTTTGACTTTTTGGTAAAATGAGAATCATAGAGGCAGATTTTAGGACTTTTTACTTATCGGAGGTTGCCATGAAAACATCCCTTTTCCGAAATAAGCTTGGATTTACGCTTGTTGAAGTGCTGGCTTCCATCACGATCCTCGGCATCATTGGCATTACCGTCGGCTCGGTGCTGGCCAATAATGCAGGCATTACAAAAAAAGCCGGCGATTCATTGTCCGCCCTTCAAATTGCAAACGGTATGCTAAGAGCTTACCAGAAAAAAGATTTCACTGAAGTCCAGCAGCTTGAAGGTACTAGGCAGGCCGACATCCAGTCTGTTTTAGGATTGGATACCAGCGACGGGATTTCCCAGTATAACGCGTATGTGACCGTTTCGGAACCAACGGACTCCAGATTATCCGGGCGCCTGCTGCTTGTCAAAGTGAAGGTGGAAACGGACGGGAACCCCCGGCCGGTTGAAGTGGAAGGGTATGTGAAAAAATGAGGTTTCGGAGTGAAAAAGGGTTTACTTTAGTTGAACTATTGGCAGCCGTTACGATTTCCTTTTTGATCATTGGCGTTATTTATGCCGTATTTCAATCGGTCATTGCCCAGTCCAAAAATGATATGGCCCGCAAAAATTTCGTAAAAGAACAAACGGCCATTTTGCAGTCTATGAACAGGGCGATGGAAAATGTGGATTCCTTGGAGCCGGAGGACGAAAACGATGACGGGACATTCACGAGCTTTAATGCAGTTGACATTGAGACGGATGTAGGGGATAACGGGTCTTATCACGAAAATCAAACAAGCACATTGATTGCTGTTTCGGATGGCAATTTGTCGATTGGGGGAACAATTGCCAACAGCGACGGGATCTCCCTTACCGGAACAACTTTTTCAATTGCAAACGGCAGCCTGAAATGCAATTTTGTCATCAAAGATACGCAAAATAATTTGGAGAAAAAAATGTATGTGTCTTATAAACTGGGCGGGGAGGGAAACCAGTGATGAAAGTTTTAAAAGATGAAAAAGGCTACACGCTTGTGACCGTGCTGCTCATTTCGGCAGTTGTCGCCATCATCATCATTTCACTCTTTTCTGCTTCTATCGGCACATACAAAACCGTAAAAGTATCCGAATCCGGCACGCAGGATAGGTTAAAAGCCGAAATGGTTGCAGATGAAGCCACTGCGCTCATTGAAAACGAGGTGGACAGCATCAACAACACGATCGCAAGTGGCAATGTGCTGCCAAGCCAGCTGCTGGGCATGCTGCAAACGAAGCTTGCCGCCATTGCCGAGGAGAAAAAAAACGAGTGCTCGATCGATTATAAAACGTTGAAAGATGGAACTGGCGAAGACGGAATTGTCATGGAAAAGATCACGATTACCGTTCCGGCCGGCGATTCCGGAAAAGTTTTGACAAAAGTCATGACGCTTTCAACTGTATCGGAAGTGTTCCAATATACTGCGGTGACGCCGTCCAATATGTATTTGTACGGGGCATCTTATATCATTGGGGACGTAAATGTCGGCGGGAATATGTATGTTTCCGATTATGGGAATTACATTGAAGGGAACACGAAATATGTTCAAACATATTATCCGGCAATCAACGGGACATTAACCGTTAAAGGAAATTATTACGAAGCGGACCAGAGGCCGTCGAGCCCCCAGACGAGCTCTCCCGTAAATCAGAATTACAATTGGAAGGCATTTGATGTTTCCAACATCAATAAGTATTTTTCTGTTGCGCCAACACTAAAAAACCGTAATTTAACGGTCGATAAAATAGATGTAGCGGGAATCATCACAAGCAAGGCGCTGTCATGGCCAAGCGGTGTGAAAATAAATTCAAACAGCCCCTATTCCTCAGACAGCAGCGGCAATGGTTATGCCTATGATTTAACGGTTGGCCAGAACAGCAACCCAACCGTAAACGGTAATTTATATATACGCGACGACTTAACGGTAGGGCAAAACGGCAGCCTAACCGTAAACGGAAATTTATATGTATATGATGACTTGACGGTAAAAGGAAGTTTAACGGTCAAAGGCAATATATATGTAGGCGGCAGCGCAGATTTAAACGGGACGCTGTCGGTAACTGGAGCAGACAAGTATATTTATGTAGCCGGAAGTGCAACATTGAGTGATGTTTCCGCACTGAATTTAAACGGGGTGATGTACGTTAACGGTTCTGTTGCGAGTTCCGGGGATATCAACACGAACGGCAGCATTTATGTGCGCGGCGATGCCGATGTCAGGAATTTTTCAAACAGCGCAGGCACACTCATATTGCTTTGCGGCGGAAATATTGAACTGGCCAATAATAACCTGTACCAGGATAACCCGAAAGAAATTGATGCTTATCTTTATTCAAACAGCGACTTGTTTATTTACGGTATCGGCTCGAATCTGAAAATCAACGGTGGCATTTACGGGGACACCATCAGCTTGAGCGCTTCTAGAGGAACAACGAAACAAGTGCCGGTATATTTGCTGGGTTTTATCTTTGTCGGTTACGAACTGGATTTTCAAAATCCTCAGCCTACCGATCCGGCAAAGTCAAGATTAACAGTCGTCTTCAAAAAAGACCTGATTTTAAATCCTCCGAAAGGTATTCCGACAGTTGATAAAATGACATTGAAAGAAATCGACACTTCTTATAAATGAACATCGGGAAAAAGGCGCAGTACATTCTTCCCATTCGCGCCGATTTGTACTAAAATTACTTATAGTTTAATCGTTTCATTGTTTAACAATAGCGTTTTTTAGACCAATCGTGAAAGAGGTGGGGCCGGTGGATTTCCTCACTGCTGCTGTTGCCGTTATCTCGTTTTTATGCGTATTTGCCTTTTTTATTGTTTTTTCCTTCGGTTTTTCTAAAAAAGGCATTATCGTCCTGATTTCAACTGCTTTTCTGCTGGCGCTTTTCGGCATTTTGGCAAGCAGTGTTTTCCCTTTATGGGAAAGCTATTTGATCACCTTCCTGCTTGTGCTTTGCGTTTCCTATCTTTTTGAGAAAAGGCTGGCGTTTCTGTTTGTGGAAGGGGGCAATCATGCTGATGCCTTTCCGGGTTGGGGGGAGCAGGAGGCTTTTAACGGGAAACCGGGTGCAGCAGAATTGTCTGTTACATATCCCGAAAACATTGATGCAGCGCAAACTGCGGAAGATGCAGCTGAGCCGGAACGGGAACCTTCTTTAGCGGACCGGCAGGAAAAGGTTGGGTCTGCATGGGAAGAACTTGAAAATCCTGCAGCCGAAACTGTAGAAAGGCCGGCGGAAGTACCGGTCATTGAAACCGGCACAGGTGTTCAGGAAGTTTCCCAAGACGGGGATGATGAAGAAACGGATTTCCTCGATAACCGCCTGGCAATGCTTGAACAGGGCACGGAGGAAAGCCCTGCCGAAACGGAAGATGCGCTGGAAATGTACCCGGTTGAAGACTGGATTACGGAATTGGAAAACCCGGATACTTCTTCCGGCACACATACTATTGACGAAGAAGCCGACCTGCAAGTCCTATTAATTGCTGATGCTGTTTCCGGTGTGGAAGAGGAAGAAAAAAGCGGTCAGGTTTCGCCGCCGGAAAATGTTCAATATTTTGAACAAGAAGAAATCCCGCTCCTCTCCCCCGATGAAGTTTTCGCAGAAAAGGAAGCTGAAGGAAACATTCCTGGGGCAGGCAGCGGGGAAGAGATCCAGCCGCTTGCTCTTGAAGAAACAGAAGTTCCGCCGCAGCTTGTTCGGGAAAGAAGCGAAGGGTGTGGCGAAAGCCCTGTGAAAGCTGAGCATGATGATCTTGAAGCGGTAACAGCCGGTGCGGAGGAGCACGTTGAAAAAGCTGAAGTAGAAGCCGCGGCGGTAAGCGAACCTTTTAGCCTGGATGAAAAAGAAATAGAACCAGTAGTTGAAACAAACACTGCTTCAGAGAAGGTAAATCTATTGCGGAAACAATTGCTGGATATTTTAATTGAACAGCTTCATCTGGCCCGCCTCACCCGTCCGGCTGAAGAGTATGAGCAGCTTGTCAAGGAACATTTGCAGCCAAGCCTGCCTAAGGAAGATTACTTTGCATTTGCGGGTCTTTTGATTGAACATTACATAGCGGAGCACGATTTTGATAAGCTGGGAGCCCTTCTTGAAGATTTGTCGGAAAAATACGCGCAGTACCCGGTGATCCGGGATGAAATCCTATTTTTAAAACATCAATACTGCCAATAGAAAAATTGAAGAAACAGGTGTGGTGAACAGGATGAAAAAGAGTACGCAAATTTTGGGGCAGCCGATTATCAGCATTTCTGACGGTGCCGAAATCGGAAAAGTGAAATCGTTTGTGATTAATCCGGATAAAGGATCCGTTGATTTTTTAACAATAGAGCATGAAGACTGGCAAGTAAGCGTAAAAGCGATCCCGTTTAAAAAAGTCATCGGGATCGGGGAATATGCCGTCACGGTTGAAAGCGACAGGGCTGTCATAGATTTAAAAGAAATCCCGGTCGCGGACCAGCTTGTAAACAAAAAAATCAGGATCATTGCGGCAAAGGTGATGACCCGGAAAGGCGAGCTGCTCGGCGAAGTGAAAGAATTTTATGTCGATGAAGATACAGGCTGCATTCCGGGTATTGTTTTGCTGGCGGGCGAAACGGAAGAAATCCTTTCATCTGATTTTATCATGACGTACGGAAAAGATATCATCATCGTTAAAGAAGAAGCACCCGGCCATTTCCTCGACTCGGCCGACAAGCTTCTTCAGAAAATGGAAGCGGAAGAAACCGAAGAAATTTCAGCGGAAGGCGGGATGGATGTGCTGCGGACAAAACAGGTGGAGCTGTTAAAAGGGAAAAAAGCATCCAAAGACATCTACACGGGCAGCGGTGAACGCATCATTGCATCCGGTACGATCCTGTCGGAAGAAGATATCGTGCGCGCCCAGGAAGCAGGGCCGGGCGTTTTTGTTGAATTATCAATGAATGTTGAAGAGTAAGGAAAGGCAGGGTTGAAGTGTGGGAAACAAGCGGTTTTTAAAAGTTTTCATCATCTTGTTTACGAGTACGGCTTTTATTTTAGGTTTCTCACATTTCGGGGCTTTTGCCATAGAAAAAGGATTCGGCCATACCGAAAAATTTTCTGAAGGTACATCTGCCGGAGGTGTCGATCTGTCCGGGTTAACAAAAGACGAAGCACAGCAAAAACTGGAAAATGCCGTGCAAAAATGGAAGGCATCCCATCCTGTTACGCTTTTGTATTTAAACCAATCTATTAAACTTCCGGCTGCCGAGCTGCGATTTGATCTTGCGGAAAGCTTAAACCGGGCGCAGGATGGCAAGCCTGGGAAGCTATACGTAACGGTCAATAACAGCGGACTGGTCAAGATGATTTCGGAATCTTTTCCGGAAATCAGCCTCGAAGACTGGAATATCGGCCAATTAAATACTGCCATTTGCAATGCGGCATCCCGCCTTGAAACCGGTAATCTCACCTTTGATCTGGCTTCTTATGCAATTCAAGCGGACCAATCCGAAAAAACAGTCTCGAAAGCCGTATTAACGGCCATACCTGAAGCGGAGGCGTACGAGCTGGAAACATGGGCCAAGCAGTTTCCAAAACTGGACATCCCCGCGCAAAGTGCATTTTCTTTATTAAAAACAGCGGGGAAAACCGGCTCTGCTTTTTCGAATACTGCGATGAGTATGATCGCAACAGCCATTTATGAAGCGGTTCTGCCGACGGATTTTGAAATCATTGAACGGTACACGAGCAATGAACTGCCGGGGTATGCCGCGCTCGGAAAAGAAGCAAGAATTGTAAAAGGTAAGCTCGACTTTTCTTTCGTTAATCCGAACACAACCGCTTATAAGCTGCAGTTTGCTTATCGAAATGGCGCGTTTACTGTTTCCGTTACTGGCCGACCTTTTGCTGAAAAATATAAAATTGCCGAGAAAAATGCGAAAACGATCGAACCGAAAACGGCGGTGCGCTACACTTCTTCTTTAAAAGCCAACCAATCCGTTGTGAAGCAAACCGGAAGGGCAGGCCATTACGTAAAAATATACCGGAATATTTACAGTCAGGAAAATAGCCTGCTGAAATCAACCCTGCTGTCGGAAGATTTCTATCCGCCCGTCACGAAAATTGTTTCGAAAGGATATCCGGAAGAAGCAGAAGGCAGCACAAGCAATACAAGCGGTACCACAACAGGCGGAGGTACCTCTTCCTCGGCTGACCAGAAAAGCGCTGCGGAAACAGCCCAAACTTCTAAAGATGATCTAAACAGTTCGGCTCGTTCAGGCAATTCATCTTCAGATTCGGGGCAGGCGGAAAAAAACAGTACTTCGGACAACAATCGCTCAGGCAGCACGAACAGCAAGAGCTAATGTCCCAAACGGAGACTGAAAATTTTCTTTTTGCTGCTTCTTAGGTTGATAGCCCTATGACATGAAAAAAAGCGGGGAATCGTGATGAAACAAGTACGGAAACGCCTTGGAGATTTGTTAATTGAATCAGGTTTAATCACAGAGGAGCAATTGGAACAGGCACTGAAGGAAAAAGGCGAAAACCAGAAACTCGGCGATGCGCTTCTCCAGCGCGGATACATCACTGAACAGCAGCTAATTGAAGTGCTGGAATTCCAACTGGGCATCCCTCATATCAGCCTTTTTCGCTATCCTTTCGACCAGAGCATTATGAATCTCGTACCGAAAGAAATAGCAAAACGGAATTTGCTCATTCCGCTTAAAAAAGACGGGGATAAATTATATGTCGCAATGGCGGACCCGATGGATTTCAATGCGATTGATGACCTGAGGCTGTCGACCGGGTTCCGGATTGAACCGGTTATTGCGTCTAAAGATGATATTTTGCGGGCCATCACCAAGTGTTATGAATTTGATGACGGCGTGGAAGAAATGCTGAGCGGCATAATCGAAAATGAAGAGTCGGCGGAAATCCAGGCCGGCGAAGAAGATTCACCGGTTGTCCAACTCGTGAACCAAATCCTTCAAAATGCCGTCCAGCAGCGGGCAAGCGATATCCATCTGGACCCGCAGGAAACGAAATTTATTGTCCGTTACCGTGTGGACGGAATCTTACGGACGGAAAGGGTTCTGCCAAAAACGATGCAGAACGTCTTGACGGCGCGCATTAAAATCATGGCGAATCTGGATATCACCGAACACCGCGTTCCACAGGACGGACGGATCAAGATCGATTTGGATTTCCATCCGGTTGATATTCGCGTATCCACCTTGCCGACCATATATGGTGAAAAAATCGTGCTGCGGATTTTGGACCTTTCCAGCGCGATCAATGATATCCGCCAACTCGACTTTAATAAGCTGAATTTTCAGCGCTTTTCGCAGCTTATTCAGCGCCCGAACGGTATCATTTTGATTACGGGCCCGACCGGATCAGGAAAATCATCCACGTTATATGCAGCCTTAAACCACCTGAACAATGAACAGGTCAATATCATCACGGTTGAAGACCCGGTGGAATACCAGATCGAAGGTGTGAACCAAATTCAGGTGAACACAGCGGTAGGAATGACATTTGGGAAAGGCTTACGGGCGATTTTGCGGCAGGATCCGAATATCATCATGGTCGGGGAAATCCGCGACAAAGAAACCGCAGAAATCGCCATCCGGGCATCACTTACAGGACACCTGGTCTTAAGCACCCTGCATACGAATGATGCGCTCGGCACGATTACAAGATTAATAGATATGGGAGTTGAGCCTTTTCTCGTCGCTACTTCGTTAAGTGGTGTCGTTTCACAGCGGCTTGTGCGCAGGGTGTGCCGCGACTGCGCGGAGGAACAGGCGCCAACCAAACGCGAAATCGAAATTTTTGCCAAGCGCGGCATTAAAATTGATAAAATCGTGCGCGGCCGCGGCTGCGGAAACTGTAACATGACCGGCTATAAAGGGCGGATGGCGATCCAGGAACTGCTCGTGGTCAATGAAAACATCAGGCGCGGCATTATGAACGGGGAACCGCTGTCCAAACTCAGGGAATATGCGATCCAGAATAAGACGATTTTTCTGCTTGATGACGGATTACTAAAGGTAAAACAGGGTTGGACGACGACGGAAGAAATTTTGCGCGTCGCCCTGCCGGAGTAGGTGAAGAAAATGAAGGAAAAAATTGAGTATTTGCTTCGCTCAGCTTTTGAGTTAAAAGCTTCGGATCTTCATTTGACCGTTGGTGTTCCGCCGATCATGCGCATAAACGGCCAATTAAAACGGTACGGCAAGGAGCCGATGACCCCGCAGCTGACGGAAGGAATGGCGAAAGCGATCATCTCCGATACGATGTGGCCGGTCTTTTTGGAACGCGGTGAGATTGATTTTTCATACGGGATCCCTGGCGTTTCCCGTTTTCGGATTAACGCGTACCGGCAGCGGAACTGTGTCTCTTTGGCGATCCGCGTGGTGCCGACAAAAATACCGACAGTCGAGGAACTGCATCTTCCGCCGGTTTTATATTCGTTCACGGAAAAGCCGAATGGGCTGGTGCTTGTGACCGGCCCGACCGGCAACGGAAAATCGACGACGCTTGCCGCGATGATCGACCATATGAACAAAACGTTGCATAAGCACATCATTACGCTCGAAGATCCAATTGAATATTTACATAAGCATCAAAACTGTATCATCGACCAGCGCGAAATCGGATTTGATACGCAAAATTTTGCGAACGGCCTGCGTGCGGCGCTGCGCCAGGATCCGGATGTCATTCTCGTCGGGGAAATGCGCGATTTGGAAACGATCCACACGGCGATTACGGCGGCTGAAACCGGGCATCTCGTGCTCGGGACGCTCCATACGTCAAGCGCGCCGTCTACGATCGACCGGATTATCGATGTGTTTCCGCCCTCCCAGCAGCCGCAAATCCGCATCCAGCTTGCCAACGTTTTGGTCGGCATCGTGGCGCAGCGGCTTTTCCCGACAGCGGATAACAAAGGGCGGAGGGCGGCGACGGAAATTTTGGTGAACAATGCGGCCATCGCCAATCTGATCCGCAATGAAAAAATCCACCAGATTGTCAATGTCCTGCAGACGAGCCGCGCGCTCGGCATGCACACGCTTGAAACCGATGTGAAGGAATTGCTCCAAAGCGGCGTCATTTCAAAGGAAGCAGCGGAACCTTATTTACAGGAGATCGGTCAAAATGCCACGATTTAAGTACCAGGGAAGAATGAAAACCGGGAAGAAAACCGGTACCATCACCGCAGACTCTAAAAGAGACGCGCTCTTGAAGCTGAGGGAGCAAGGCGTGCGGGTGATTGAAATCAATGAATTGCCCGAAACGCTGTTGACAATGGAAATCAGCCTCGGCAACCGTGTGAAACTACAGGATTTTGTCATATTCCTCCGCCAGTTTTCCACGCTCCTGAAAGCAGGCGTCACGGTTGTGGATTCGACAAGAATACTGGCGAACCAGACGAGCAGCAAAACGCTGAAAAAGACGCTGTTGGAAGTCGAGGAAGACCTGCGCAGCGGAATTGCGTTGTCGCAGGCGGCCGCAAAACATAAAAAAGTGTTTACTCCGATGTTTATCAATATGGTGTATGCCGGTGAAGCGGGCGGAAGCCTTGACGATACATTGGACAGGCTCGCCACTTATTACGAAAAACAGCACCGTACCCAGCAAAAAGTGCGGTCGGCTCTGACGTACCCGATTTTTGTCGGTGTGATGGCGATTGTGGTCGTAATTTTTATGCTGGTTAAAATCGTCCCGACTTTTGTTTCTATTTTAAATGATTATAATGCGAAACTGCCGGCGGTAACCCGCTTTGTTTTGGCGATGAGTGGCTTTTTGCAGCAATTTTGGTGGCTGATCATACTGCTTGCTGTCGGGTTATATGTATTGTTGGTTTTTATGCGCCAAAATAAAGTGAGCAAATACTATCTCGATTATGCTTTGCTCAAAATTCCGGTATTCGGCAAGCTTGTCCAGAAATCAATCATTGCCCGTATGACAAGGACATTAAGTTCCCTATTCTCCAGCTCGGTGCCGATTTTACAGGCATTAACGATCGTTGAAAAAATCGTGGAAAATGAAGTGATGACAAATGTGATCCGCCAGTCCCGGGATGCTTTGGAAAGAGGGGAGTCGATGACCGATCCGATGCGGCGCCACTGGGTTTTTCCACCGCTTGTGACGCAGATGATCGCAATCGGGGAAGAAACGGGTGCGCTGGACGGGATGCTTGCGAAAGTTGCTGATTTTTACGAAGCTGAAGTCGAAGCTGCGACCGACCAGATGAAGGCGCTGATCGAACCGTTCATGATTGTCCTATTGGCAGGAGTAGTTGGAACGATTGTCGCATCAATTATGATTCCAATGTTTGAAATTTATAACAACGTTCAGTAAAGTGAACAAAAAATATATTCTTATTGTACAAAACTATGTATAATATAGGTAAAATGTTCTATCACCAAAGGAGGAAAAGCCATGTTGAGAAAGAAACGCAGGCTTTTAAAAAGCCAAAAAGGTTTTACTTTAATTGAATTGCTTGCTGTTATTGTTATTTTAGGGATCATTGCGGCAATCGCCATCCCGGCGATCGGAAATGTGATCAAAAACTCGAGGTTTAATGCGATTAAATCTGATGCGATCCAGGTTATTAGTGCAGCAAAACTTTATGCAGCAGATAATGATGTGAAATCAGGTGATACAATAAAACAAACAGATTTGTCAAAATATCTCGACGACAAAGATAGTACATTAAAAAAATATTCGGTTACGTTAACAACAGATTCAGATGGAAAAATTGATTACGAAGTTAATGGTTCAGGCATTGATGGTGGTGTTACAATAACATTTAAAAATGCTACTTTAAATGAAATTAATTCTGCGAAAAGAACCAGCGATAATGTTACAATAGGTCAATAATTCTATTTTGTTCAAGAAAGTTTTTTGTTAAGACTATCTACAAGCGGAGATATTCCGCTGTTTCTTTCTCTCCAAGGTCTGCTTCTTGTGCCAGGCCTTGGTTGCTAGTTTGCTAGGATTATTTGTTGAGGGGTTATCTCTATGGCATTTTCATTTTTTCCGGGTTCCAGGAAAATCGGCAATTTCATCATGAAGGACCATGTGATCCGCTATCTTGAATTGAAGCAGGCCAATCCCCCTATCGTGCAAATTTTCGGCGAGCATTATCTTCCGGAAGGGCTGATCCGCGACGGGAAAATCGTAGATGTTGAGACGCTTTCCATGATTGCCGAAGAATGCCTCGATGATTGGGGACTGAAGCGGGGAAAACACTTGATCCGGTTTACGGTTCCCGAGCATTTAGTTGTCGTGCGCAAAGTGGCTGTCCCGAAAGAAGTCGCCGTGGATGAAATCGAAGGCTATATTTACATCGAACTCGGCTCCACCATCCATCTGCCGTTTGAAGATCCGGTGTTTGATTATACGCTCCTTACCGAGGCCAATGAAGAAAAGCAAATCCTTTTATTTGCTTCGCCCAAAGACATTGTACAGGACTATGTGGACTTTTTTAACGGCATCCGCCTCAGCCCTGTCGCAGCCGATATCTCCCCTTTATGCGCCTACCGGTCTTTTTACCAGTTGAATCAGCTGAATCCGATGGACCACATTCTGCTTCTCCAGTTTGATTTATCCATGGTGAACGCCACCATTTTCCACCAGCACTTCCCTTTTCTCATGAGAGAGCTTGAGGTGGATATTCCGTTTTCAAAATGGGAAGTGGAAACCAATGCTTTCGGGGAAAAAAAGTATCACTGGCCGGAAGGTGATCCATTGCTGCAGTACCAGACCGAAAACATCTATAAAGAACTGGACAGGATCATGAATTATTACCAGTTTTCCATGAGGCAGGGCAAGGCGGCTGTCAATAAAATCCTGCTGAATGGCGATTACCCGTATTTGCAGGATATTACCGGGAAACTCTCGGAACAATTCGGCCTGCCGGTTGAGACGGCCCTTATAGAAAAAGTTTCATCCACTGCCGGCGCCCCGTTCCCCGCCCGTTTCGTTCCGTTGCTGGGGCTTGCGTTGAAAGAGGTGAAATAGATGCCGGTTGAGATTAATCTGCTGCCGAAAAAAGAACCGAAAAATATGGCTTTGCTTTTTTGGGGCGGCTTATTGGCTGCCGCATTCATCATTTTCCTGACCGTCTTCTTTTTCATGCTGCATCATGCAAAACAGGACCTCGGCGCCATAAACGAAAAAATCCACCAGGTGGAAGCGATGCAGGCTAGAGAACAGGCGAAGCAGAAAAACGATACAGACACGCAAGATTTGCGTAAACTAGCGTCCGCCGTAAAATGGGCAAAAGATTATCCCGTCAAAGCGGTGCCGATTTTGGACCAGCTCACAAAACTGCTTCCGAAATACGGCTACATTACGGATTTTTCCTGCACCGAAACGAGCGCGGACGTGACGGTTCAATTTGAATCGGGCGATGAAGTTGCTTATTACCTGAAACGGTTAAATGACAGCAAATATTTTAGCGGTGCCGTTCTGAACAACATCAAAACGGATAAAAAAGATACAGATATAGCAAGTTCCGCTTTAACGGCTGCTTCCACGTCCGGATCCGAGTCAACGTCGGGCAGCGGCAATTCCGGGTCTAACGCTAAAACGGACACGAAAAATACGGACACCTCAAATACGAAGGCGGCTTCTGGCACGAATGCCAATGCAGCGGGGGATACCGGGAGTACAGCTGCGGATACAAGCAGCGATCTACCTGTTTATTTGGCCAGTTATACGGTGCAATTAAACAAAAGTGCATTGAATGCAGCTGCGAAGAAGGAGGAAAAGCAATGAACCTCCGATTAAATAAAAGGCAATTTTCCTTGCTGATTATTCTCCTGGCCGTCTGCATTGCCGGGGCGGCAGCCTTGTACTGGTTTGTGCTGGAACCGGTAAAAGCGGAGATTGCCGTGAAAAAATCAACGTTAAAGTCGGAACAGCAGGTGCTTGACGCTTTGCATTCGAAACAGCAGATAAATCCGGAAGTGCAGCTGGGAACGGTTGTGGACCTTTTGCAGAAAGTGCCGACAAAACCGCTGACAGAACAATTTTTGCTTGATTTCCAAATGGCGGAGTCGCTCTCCGGCAGTCTGATTACTGAAATGGATTACAATCAGCAAAAGGATACAAGCAATTCAGCCTCCGCTGCGCAATCGTCTTCAACTGGTTCGAATGCTGCTTTGCCTTCCGGGATGAAAAAAATTACTTACACTTTAACCGTGGAGTCGCCGGATTATAAAAGCATGAAATCTTTTTTAAAAACAATTGAAAATTTATCGCGCATTACGATGATTGAATCGGTCGATTTTCAACAATCCAATCAAACCGCTGATTCCGCGGATCTGGAATATACGGTGACCGTTTCAACTTTTTATTATCCTGAATTGAGCCGGTATGCCGATTACTTGCCGGATATCGAAGTGCCGTCCCCAAGCCATAAAAGTGACCCGATTGCCGGGACAGCACAATAAGTTTTTAGCATGCATGGTAGTATAAACAAGCTGAATGTTAGAGGGATGGACCATGGATATAATCTGGATTGTTTATTTTGCGGTGATGGGAATGGTTTTCGGCTCATTTTACAATGTCGTCGGTTTGCGGGTGCCAAAACACGAATCCATCGCTTTTCCCGGTTCGCACTGCCCAAAATGCGGGCATCCATTAAAGTGGTATGAAAATATACCAGTGTTTTCCTATCTGGCCTTAAGGGGTAGATGCAAAAGCTGCAAGTCGCCGATTTCCGCCATTTATCCGGTTTTTGAAACGCTGACCGGACTGCTTTTTGCCTATTCATTTTCCCGGTTCGGCTGGAGCATGGAGCTTTTGTTAGCTTGCTTGTTCATTTCTCTACTTGTGATTATCACCGTTTCCGATTTGGTTTATATGCTTATTCCTGATATAGTGCTGCTGCCTTTTGCGGCCGCGATCGCCATCATACGGTTCCTCTCCCCGGCAGCGCCTTGGTGGTCCGCCTGGCTTGGGGCTGTGCTCGGATTCTGCCTTCTCTATTTGATTGCGCTTGTGACAAAGGGGGCCATGGGCGGCGGAGATATCAAACTGTATTTTGTCATCGGGCTTGTATTGGGTGTGGAGAAAATTTTTTTGTCCTTTTTTCTTGCCTGCCTGTTCGGCGCACTTTTTGGTATCGGCTTGATGGCGGCCGGCAGATTTAAAAAAAGGAAGCCGATCCCCTTTGGTCCGTTTATTGCCGCCGGTTCCCTTATTGCCTATTTTTTCGGAAACGATTTGATCGCTTTTTATTTACGAATGTACGGGCTCTCCTAGGCAGATTTTCACAAAAAATGCCGGAAATCGGCGAATTCCTTTTCAGACAAGGCGACAAAAGTCTTGTTCTTTTTTTTGCCGTTTGTGTTAGCATAAAGCAAATCGGGCAAAGAGGTGAAGGAATTGGACGAAGCGAAAAATCATGCGAAAATAACGGTCAAAATGAACGGAAAGGGCGGGCATTCGAAAGAAACAATCGAAGTCCACGACTGGAAAACAGCTGAACACGAGGTTGCCGCTGCTCATGACGGTGCAAATGAAGAGGAATCTTTTGAGTGGGTGCTGCCCGAACTGGATGCGGATAAAATTGAAGAATTCCGGCCGATCCATTATACACCCGTCCCCAAAAAGAAAAGTTTTTTCCAAAATAAACTGCCGAACAAAAAATCAATGCCGGCCATCATTTTTTCCATCGCGTCCGCCGTTGTCATCGGCGCATTATTGGGGCTTGTTGTACTGAAATTTATTGAATACGGGGACAGCCAAACGAAAAAGAGCGCCTCTGCCCCTGCAGCAGGATCCGCAGGCGGAGAAAAGCAGGCCCAGGCACAACAGCTGCCGGCATTAACGGTCGGTATCCTGCAGGCGGGGGTTTTCAGCACGAAAGAAGCCGCTGCCAAAGTTTCGGACGAGCTGGCTGCCAAAAGTGTGCCATCCATGCTGCTTACCATGGACGGCCAACATTATATTTTTGCTGGCGTCGCCGAAAGCCTGCTGGTGGTCAAAAACTTGAAAACCGTTTTTGCGGACAAAGGTGTCGAGTTGTATGCAAAAGAGATCAGTTTTTCAAGCAAAAAAATACAAACTGTGACAAACGATGATCAAATTTTCGCACAAAATACAGTTCCCCTTTTTGAAAAATTGGTGAAAGAAACTTCCAATTCGTTCCAGACCGGGACGGTTTCTGCGGACGGCATGCAGGCGATGAAAAGCAGCGCCGAAACAATCAGCAGGCTCGAAACGATAAAACAGGAAACGCTGCAACAGTTAAAGAAATACGAAACGGCCGCGTATGAATCACTGCTTTCCTATGAAAAAAGCGGAAACAAACAGGATTTGGCCAAAGCCGAGCAAAACCTGCTTGACTATGTGAAGGTGTACAGCGGGCACTGAGGCCGAACCCGCCAAAAGGGGGCTCCCTACATTACCGGGGGCCCTATTGTTTAACGGCGGTTTTTTTGGTACGATACAAGTGTATCTCCCATATTAAACCAGAAAAGAAAGTTTGGTGTATGATGGACCTCATATTGGCTTCAGGCTCCCCACGAAGAAAAGAACTCCTCCAGAAATTGCAAATTCCGTTTATTGTTGAAAAAAGCGATGAGGATGAACTAATCGATTTAACCGGTCCGCCCGAGGCAATTGTCAAGGAGCTGGCATGCAGAAAAGCGGAAAGTGTTGCCGCACATTTTCCTGAAGATGTGGTGGTCGGCGCCGATACAGTCGTGGCGCTTGAGGACCGCATCCTTGGAAAACCGGGCAGCCGCGATGAGGCGCGTAGGATGCTTCATCGTTTATCCGGCAAAACGCATACCGTCTATACCGGGGTTGCGGTTTGCTGCAAAGGGGAAACAGAAGTGTTTTTCGAAAAAACGGATGTCACTTTTTGGCATCTGTCCGAAAAAGAAATCGAACAGTACATGGACAGCGGCGAACCGTTTGACAAAGCCGGCGCATACGGCATCCAGGGATTAGGTGCGCTGTTTGTAAAGGGTGTCAGCGGCGATTACTATAATGTAGTGGGGCTGCCGGTTTCCCGTCTGTACCGTGTGCTTTCCGGACCGAAATATGCCGGTCTGTCCGGCCCCTCCGCCTCCTGAACCGGAAAAGGAGGAATACAATTGGAAAAACTACTGATCAAAGACTTATCCGCAGAAGACCGCCCGCGTGAACGGTTAATCCACCACGGGGCGGAGAGCCTTTCCAACCAGGAACTTCTCGCCATTTTGCTTCGTACCGGTACAAAAGAAGAATCGGTCCTCCAGCTTGCCAACCGGCTTTTGCACCATTTTGAGGGTCTCCGGCTTTTAAAAGGTGCCTCGCTTGAAGAAATGACGGCCATCAAAGGCATCGGCACGGCCAAAGCCGTCCAGATTTTGGCTGCGATCGAACTGGGGAGAAGAATCAACAATTTACAGCATGATGAACGCTTTGTGATCCGCACCCCGCAGGATGGGGCCAATTATGTCATGAACGACATGCGCTTTTTGGCCCAGGAACATTTCGTCTGCCTGTATTTGAACGTTAAAAACCAGGTGATCCACCGGCAAACCCTTTTTATCGGCAGCTTAAATGCTTCAATTGTCCACCCGCGGGAAGTTTTCAAAGAAGCATTAAGGCGTTCTGCCGCCTCCATTATTTGTTTCCATAACCACCCATCCGGAGACCCTTCCCCTTCAAAAGAAGATATCGAAGTTACCAAACGGCTTGCCGAATGTGGTAAAATAATGGGGATTGAAATTCTCGACCATTTGATTATCGGTGAGAAAAAATTCGTGAGCCTGAAGGAAAAAGGATATTTGTAAGGCTTTGAATTTTTTTATGGTTACGATATAATTAATCGTATGATTTTTACAGCTGGCTTTGTTGACCAAATTTGCCCAAACAACGGATGCGGCCAAAAAATGCATCTGCATATATAAGCAAAAGTATGACACAAATCGCGAAAATTAAAAGTGAAGAAAGGGAGATACATCCATGTTCGGAAGTAAAGATCTGGGGATTGATCTTGGGACAGCCAATACATTGGTTTTCATAAAAGGAAAGGGGATTGTCGTACGGGAGCCTTCCGTAGTGGCAATCCAGACAGATACAAAACAAATTGTGGCGGTTGGGGATGCCGCTAAAAAAATGATCGGAAGGACGCCGGGAAATATTGTGGCGACACGGCCGATGAAAGACGGCGTAATCGCGGATTATGAAACGACCGCTGCGATGATGAAATATTATATTCAGCAGGCCACAAATAAAAAAGGCTTTTTTTCAAAAAATCCGTATGTCATGGTCTGCGTTCCGTCCGGCATCACGGCGGTGGAAGAGCGCGCGGTGATTGATGCAACCCGCCAGGCCGGGGCAAGGGATGCTTTTACGATTGAAGAGCCTTTTGCAGCAGCGATCGGCGCCGGGTTGCCTGTCTGGGAGCCGACCGGAAGCATGGTAGTGGATATCGGCGGCGGGACGACGGAAGTGGCCATTATTTCGCTGGGCGGAATTGTGACAAGCCAGTCGATCCGCGTGGCAGGGGATGAAATGGACGAAGCGATCATCAGTTATATCCGCAAAAATTACAACCTTTTAATTGGGGACCGGACCGCAGAACAAATAAAAATGGAAATCGGTTCAGCAGGAGAGCCGGAGGGGATTGAACCAATGGATATCAGGGGCCGGGATTTGTTAACAGGTTTGCCGAAGACGATCACGATCACGGCGGAAGAAATTGCCGATGCGCTTCATGATACGGTTTATGCGATTGTTGATGCTGTGAAATACACGCTTGAACAGACGCCGCCTGAACTAGCGGCGGATATTATGGACCGCGGCATTGTGCTGACGGGCGGGGGCGCGCTTTTGCGCAATCTCGACCATGTCATCAGCAAGGAAACGGAAATGCCTGTCATCATTGCCGAAAATCCGCTTGACTGCGTCGCAATCGGTACAGGCAGCGCTTTGGAAAACATCGAACTGTTCAAAAACAAAGCAAAAGACAGTAAGTAAACAGAAAAGCGAAGGGCGTTTTCCCATCGGCGTATGAATTTCAATGCTCCCAAACTGGAAACAAGATGAGCCGAAAAGGCGAATCGATGTGGACTTATCGCAGGGTGGGGCATGAAGTTCACCAGCCGATAACGCCTGCAGCTGGACAATACGAAAAGCGGAGGCGCCTTGCTCATCAGCGTACGGATTTTTCTAGGCACTGTCTAAGATAAAGGAAACACGGCGAGGGACGAGCCGTGTGTTGGCTTATGCCAGAGGAAGGGGCTAAGAAGATTACCGGCCGGATAGGCGCTTCTGCGGGCAAAATTCTCCTGCCGGTATCATGCCGGCGGGAGAATGCATTCAAGTCGGCAATTACCGGAACAGAGTTTTTTTATAGGAGTGGATTCCATGCCACAGTTTTTTCTTAATAAACGATTGATTGTACTTCTCATCAGCGTAATCCTGCTCGTCGCCATGATCGGATTTTCCATAAGGGAGCGCGACCGCATTTCAAAACCCGAGCAATTTGTGCGTGATATTGTCGGCTTCGGCCAGACCATCATTGCAAAACCTGCAAATGCTATGGCCGTTTTTTTTGATAATATAAATGATTTGAAAAATACATATACCGAAAATAAAAAATTGAAATCTCATTTGGAACAGCTGACAAGCCTGGAAGCACAAAACCATGAATTGAAAAAAGAAAACGAAGAACTGAAATCCATTATTAAGGAAAAAAATAGTCTTGGAGATTCCGAGTCGATCCAGGCGCAGGTCATCGCACGCAATCCCGACAGCTGGTATGAACAAGTTGTCATCGATAAAGGCGAAGTGAACGGTGTTGAAAAAAATATGGCGGTGGTGACGAGTGGGGGATTTATCGGAAAAGTGACGCAAGTGGATAAATTTTATTCGACTGTTGAACTGCTGAGCTCGCCTGACGAAACAAACCGCATCTCTGCCAAGGTGCAAAGTGCGAAAAAAGATGCTTACGGTTTGATCGAAGGATACGACAAAAAAACAAAAATGCTGCTGTTGAAACAGCTTGATTTCAACATCAAAATCAAAAAAGGCGACCACGTGGTAACATCCGGCTTAAGCGGCATGTTCCCGAGCGGCCTGGTGATCGGGGATGTTGAAAAAATTGTTCCGGATGAAAACGGGCTGACGCAAACAGCTTATGTCAAACCGGAAGCCAATTTTTATGATGTGAGGGAAGTTTTGGTCATCAACCGGAAAGCGCAAAAACTAAACTCGAGTGTGCTGGGAGGGGGGCAGTGATGAAACGTGCGGTGCTCCCTCTCATTTTAAGTGTTTGCTATATCGCCGAGAGCTTATTTGCGCAGTTTTTCTCCGCCCAGAATTTTGGCGGAAAATATATCATCGTCCCCCATTTTTTATTGGTGATGCTGATATTAATGGGGATGTACTACCGGAAAAGGAGTGCCATCATTTACGCTTTTGTGTTTGGTATGCTCTTTGATGCCTTTTACACAGGGGTTTTGGGCATTTACCTGTTTTTTTATCCGCTTGCGGTTTACTTGACGATCAAACTGATGAGGATTCTCCAATCCAATATTTTTACCGGAACGGTTGTTGCAGCTTTTAATATGGCAGTCGTCGAGTTTTTGGTTTATGGCGTCAATTCGTTGATTAATTCGCAGTTAATGGGTTTCAGCGATTTTCTCAATTTAAGGTTATGGCCCACCCTTATTTTTAATGCCGCTTTTTTTATTTTGGCCTGGTATCCGATGCGCAATTTTCTCGTGCGGCGGGCGAGGGAAGAAGAGCAGGAGTAAACGCGGCACCGCAAAACTGTTAAAATGGGAAAAGAGGAATTTCATAACCTTTTGTCGAATATATCCGCATAGTTCAAGGTTTTACGATTAGTTCAAGGTTTTACGATTCGTTCCCGCGAAAATCCACTTATCCCGCAGGTGTTTTACGATGTCGTTTAAAAACAGCTTCCCAAAAAAGCCCGCCCGGAAAAGAAAGCGCCGGCGGACGGGTGCTGTCCCATTTTTATCAGCCGTTGAGGTGAGCAGTTTGAAATGAAGAAAATGCAAAATGTAACGATTAAAGGTACAAAAGAAGGAATTGTCCTGCATTTAAACGACCAATGCTCCTACCATGCTTTAAAAGCGGAGTTAAAACATAAATTATTGGCGCATTCTTCCCTTGAAGATGAAGAGAGCCCGATTATTGCCGTAAAGATCCAGCTTGGAAACCGTTATTTGACACCCGAACAGGAGGAAGAAATCAAAAGCCTTGTCCGCGCCCAGCGGAATCTGGTTGTAGACGAAATCATTAGCAATGTGATAACGAAAGAAGCGGCAGCAAAGGCAAAACTGGAAAATGAAATTGTATCCGCCACAGTCATTGTCAGATCCGGGCAAGTATTGAAGGTGGAAGGCGACCTATTGCTTGTCGGGGATGTGAATCCGGGCGGTACCGTCATTGCAAACGGCAATATTTTTGTCATGGGGAATTTGCGTGGGATTGCGCATGCGGGCTACAATGGGAGAAGGGATGCGGTCGTCGTGGCTTCCAACATGGTCCCTTCTCAGATCCGGATTGCCGACTGCTTAAATCGGGCGCCGGACCATTATGCGAAACAAGACCGGCACGAAATGGAATGTGCTTACATAGATTCTTCCAACCATATTATCATTGATCGATTGCAAGTTTTAAAACATCTGCGGCCGAATATTACGAGATTACGAGGAGGGTTCTAACATGGGTGAAGCGATTGTCATTACATCCGGAAAAGGCGGAGTCGGCAAAACGACTACTTCGGCAAACCTCGGCACGGCGCTGGCGCTTCAAGGGAAAAAAGTCTGCCTTGTAGATACGGACATCGGGCTTCGAAATCTTGATGTGGTATTGGGGCTTGAAAACCGGATTATCTATGATTTGGTGGATGTCGTAGAAGGTCGCTGCAAAATGCATCAGGCAATCGTAAAAGATAAACGCTTCGACGATAAGCTTTTTTTGCTGCCGGCGGCGCAGACAAGCGACAAATCGGCTGTAACGCCTGAGCAAATGAAACAATTAATCCATGAATTAAAGCAAGATTATGACTATATCCTGATCGATTGCCCGGCCGGTATTGAACAGGGGTATAAAAATGCGGTGGCGGGCGCTGACCAGGCCATTGTCGTGACAACGCCTGAAATTTCCGCGGTGCGGGATGCGGACCGGATCATCGGGCTGCTTGAAAAAGAAGACCATATTGAGTCGCCGAAACTCATCATTAACCGGATCCGCAGCCATATGATGAAAAACGGGGACATGATGGATATTGATGAAGTGACAAGCCATTTATCGATCGACCTGATCGGGATCGTGGCGGATGATGAAGAAGTCATCCGCGCATCAAACCAGGGGGAGCCGATTGCCCTTCACCCGAATAACCGCGCATCGCTTGCATACCGCAATATAGCCCGCAGAATATTAGGCGAAACCGTGCCGCTCATGCCTTTGGAAGACCCGAAAACCGGCATGTTTGCAAGATTTAAAAGATTATTCAGTTCAAAAACATCTTGAGATGGGCCGGCCCGGAAAGCCTTATGGCTTTCGGACCGGATTATTTTGATTCGGGTTCTATCCCTGTTGGACAGGTCATACATTGATAACAAACGAAAGCCTGGACAAGAGGGGGAGTTTGTTTGGGAAACCGCGCAGACGAAATCAGAAAGCAAATGGCAAAGCGGAGAAAAGTGGTGAAACAAGCGCGCAGGCCAGGCAAAGACTTGATTTATTCCAGCCTGATCCGTGATGAAGGCACGCATGTTTATGAACCATCCGTGAGGCCCATCCATCCGCTATTTAAAAAAGAAGCCATCCTGTTTAAAATTTTGGCTTCCGCCTGCCTTGTGCTCGCCGTAGCCATCCTGTTCAAATCAGCCAATCCGGTGTTTGACAAACCAAAAACAGCCGTGGAACGGGTCATGGAAACCGAATTCCAATTTGCGAAAGCGGCCAAATGGTACGAAGACAATTTTGGAAAACCGATCGCGCTGTTTCCGGACAAAGCGTCAAATACAGAGACGGCGGCTTCGGACGGGGAGCAGCAGTATGCCATGCCGGTATCAGGAAAAATCCTGACCAATTTTTCAGCAGACGGAAGAGGGGTTATGATTGAAACAAAACCGGGCGCAAACGTGAAAGCGATGAGCAGCGGCACCGTTATTTTTGCCGGCAAGAAAAAATCGCTTGGTAATACCGTCATTATCCAGCATGTCGATTCAACGGAAACTTGGTATGCCAACCTCGGAAAAGTGAATGTCCGGGAGTACGACCGGATCAAAGCCGGCGAAAAAGTCGGCACTGCAGCCAATAGCGGCGAAAAAGGGGAATTTTACTTTGCGATCAAAAAAGGTGGCGATTTTATTGACCCGATTCAGGTGATAAAATTTGAGTGATCTGTTTCTTGTGCTGAAAAAAATCAAAATCCATCCCCTTTTTTGGATTGTTGCGGCGATCGCCGTTGCCACCGCACGCTTCCAGGAACTTGTTCTGCTGTTTGCCATCATCTTGATCCATGAAATGGGCCACGCGGGTGCGGCGCAATTTTTTTCGTGGCGGATCAAAAAAATTATGATTTTGCCGTTTGGCGGTGTTGCCGAAACGGAAGAGCACGGAAATCGGCCTTTAAAAGAAGAAATGGCCGTCACGCTTGCCGGGCCCGTCCAGCACGTCTGGATCGCCATTTGCGCGTACGCCCTGTTTTACTTTCACATTTTGCCGGAATCATTGTATATACAAGTCCAGGAATGGAACCGGGCCATTCTTTTTTTCAATTTGCTCCCGATCTGGCCGCTTGACGGCGGTAAAATCGCCAATATGGCGTTTTCAAGGTTTTTCCCGTTTTTGCGCGCTTTCCGCATAACGATTTTCAGTTCGCTCGCCGTTCTTCTCATCTTCCATGCAACGGCGCTTTTCAATACACCGGCGAATCTGAATATTTGGGCAGTTGCTGTTTATTTATATGCCTCGCTTTGGAAAGAATGGAAACAGCTGTATTTTGTTTTCATCCGTTTTCTGCTTGAACGGTATTACGGAAACAGGGATCCGCTTCATGATTTGGAAACGCTCCGTGTAGACGCAGGTGCTTATTTATATGAAGTATTGGAATCTTTTAAACGGGGCCGCAAACATCCGCTGATTGTCTTGCAAGGCGGGGTGGAAATCGGGAAACTGGATGAAAATGAACTGCTGCATGCCTTCTTTTCTGAAAAGCAAACGCATGCGAAAGTAAAAGATATCATGTATAGTTATTGATGGAAGCTGCGCTTTTGACTTCACGCGGCATCAGCAGAAAAAATTGTGTGGTGTATGCATGTTGTCCCAGTCGATTGTAATCAATTTTAAAACGAGGGAAAAACGGTATGCGGTCTTGGAAAACGGGGAAGTAGCCGCCATCCGGATCCGGCAGCCCGGTGATGTTACAAAAGTCGGGAATATTTATCTTGGAAAAGTGGCGGCCGTCAAACCCGGTATCAATGCTGCATTTATCGATATCGGCGGGGGCCGGCACGGATATTTGCACATCGGCCGGCTCCCCGCTTTTTTGCACGGAAACGATGAAATAAGAGAGCGCCCGATTTCGTCATTTTTGGCGGCCGGGCAGCCGATCATCGTCCAGGTCAAAAAAGACGGAACCGCATTGAAAGGGCCGCTTTTAACCGGTATCATCGAGCTTGCTGGTGAGCAAATTGTCTATCTCCCGGAGGGAAAATATACGGCCGTATCCAAGAAAGCGGATGAAGCCGAAAGAAAGCTGTGGCGGAGCAGGGTGCGTGCGCATCTCGAACCGCGTGAAGGGATCATCCTCCGAACGGCCGCCTTGACGGGGGACGGAAAATGGCTTGATGAGCTCAAGACAATGAGGAAGAAGTACCGGGCAATGGTTGACAAGGCCTCACGTGAAAAAGCCCCTGCGGTTTTATATGAAAAAAATAACGTCGAAACCGAGATTTACCGTGAACTTGTCCGTCTGAAAAGTGGAACGGTCATTTCGGATGATCCGGAGATACTAAAGCGACTGAAAAAATTGCTGGAAAACCATCCGGAGCTGGACTGGTCGCTTGAGTTTTACAGCGGGCAGGTGAATATTTTTACATACTACAAGATTGATGGGGCACTTGAAGATGCATTGAAACGGATTGTCTGGCTGGAAAACGGCGCGTATATTGTGATCGATGAAACAGAGGCGTTGATCAGCATTGATGTCAATACCGGAAAATACACGGGCAGGCAGGACCAGGACGAAACCGTGCTGCAAACGAATATGCTTGCGGCAAAAGAAATCGCAAGGCAATTGAAACTGCGTGATTACGGCGGGATGATCCTGATTGATTTCATTGACATGCAAGATGAAAAGGAGCGTGAAAAAGTCAGGCTGGCCCTGGAGAAAGAGCTGGCAAACGACGGTAAGCAAACAAGGATCACCGGTTTTACCGAGCTCGGCATTTTGCAAATGACGCGGAAAAAAACGCGCAAATCGCTGCCGGAAACATTGCTTAAAGTATGCCCGGTCTGCAAAGGGAAAGGAAAAATTGAAAGCCCGGAAACCGTTGCTTTCCGCTTGGAACGGGAACTGTTGGAAATGCCTTCCGGACTTCATGAGGCTGTGCTGATCGAATGTACAGAAGATGTAAAAGACTGTTTCTGCGGGGATAATCTTGTGCATCTTGGCAGGCTGGAGCATCTCCTCCACGTCAAACTTTTTTTCCGTATCATTAGGGATGCCCATCCGTATTATGCGATCCGCCAATTTGGGACGGTGCGGGAACTCGGGGAGAAAAGCAGTTCTTCCCGTTGACAAAGCAGCAGTCCTGTGGTATGATCAATATGTTATGTTTGTAGCGCCTGTGCTACAACCGCTCAGGAACAGGCATGCAAGTTTTTACGTCATGTAAAACGCCTGTCTTTGGCGAGTCTTAGTCTTAAGGAGGTGCAGTGATGTACGCAATTATTGAAACCGGCGGAAAACAAATCAAGGTGGAAGAAGGCCAAGCCATTTACGTTGAAAAACTGAATGCTGCTGAAGGCGAAACCGTTACATTTGACCGCGTTCTTTTTGTCGGCGGCGATTCCGTGAAAGTCGGCAGCCCTGTTGTTGAAGGCGCTACGGTTACGGGAAAAGTTGAAAAACACGGCCGTGCGAAAAAAATCGTTGTGTTCAAATATAAAGCGAAGAAAAACTACCACAAAAAACAAGGCCACCGTCAGCCATATACGAAAGTGGTCATTGAAAAAATCAATGCGTAAGGCGGCCGCGATATGATCGAGGTCTGTATCAAGCGCACGGAAGACGGAAGAATTTCGTCTTTTCAAATGAAGGGCCATGCGAACTTTGCGGAATACGGACAGGACATTGTCTGCGCCGGCGCATCGGCTGTTTCTTTCGGGACAGTGAACGCGATGATGGAAGTGGCTGGGGTTGAACCCGAAATCCGCCAATCCAAAAGCGGCTTGCTGCAATGCAAAATTCCCGCGGGTCTCCCTGAAGAGGCAAGCGAAAAAGCACAGATTCTGCTTGAGGGCATGGTTGTATCCCTGCAGACCATTGAACGGGAATACGGGGAATTTATCCATATTACCTTTCAATAGGAGGTGAAACTTATGTTAAAATTAGATCTTCAGTTTTTCGCATCCAAAAAAGGTGTTGGTTCCACGAAAAACGGCCGTGACTCGATCGCAAAACGCCTTGGCGCAAAACGCGCGGACGGCCAATTCGTAACCGGCGGATCGATCCTCTACCGCCAACGCGGAACGAAAATCTTTCCGGGTGAGAATGTCGGCCGCGGCGGCGACGACACTTTGTTTGCGAAAGTTGACGGCATCGTGCGTTTCGAACGTTTCGGCCGCGACAAGAAAAAAGTGAGCGTATATCCGGTGGCAAAAGAAGCCTAAGCTTAAACGAGCCCCGGCCGTATGAAGCGGCCCGGGGCTTTTTTTACATATTGCCGGTGGAGCTTTTCGTTTAAAGAACGGTGCATATGGCAAAGATTTTTGTTATACTTAAAACTAACATATTTCTGCAAATGGGAGCTATTTAAGATGGAAAATTGGACGACTGTTGAAGTGCTCCGCCATGCAAGGCACGATTGGCTGAACAAACTTCAATTAATTAATGGGTATGCCAGTTTAAATAATATGGAAAAAGTCAAAGACATCGTAGAGGATATCATCCTGGAAGCACAGCAGGAGTCGAAACTGTCTAATTTGCATCTGCCGAAATTTGCCGAGTTATTGCTTACATATAATTGGGAAGGGCACCCTTTCCGGCTGGAGTACGAAATTTTGGACGCCGATAAGCGTTTACTGCCGGAAGACGGACGGCTTTATGGCTGGATGAAAAGCTTTTTGGCGTGCGTGGAGGAAATGGCGGATCCGTACGGCGACAATCTTTTATCATTAACGTTTGGCACTCCCCAATCAGCCGCCCGTTTCTTTTTTGAATTTAGCGGTACAATAAAAACGCCGGGGCTTTTAACAGGTTGGCTCGAAGCGGAATGCCGGGGGCGTCATGTTGTGCACGCACAATCAGAAACCGTTTTCTCAGTCGAAGTTGTATTTCCGGAAGTTCCGGCCGGAGGAAAGCTTTTATCATAAAACTTAAGCAACAAATGTTGTAAAGGTGGTTCTATATTTTATGTTTGTCGACCAAGTAAAAATTTATGTGAAAGGCGGGGACGGCGGCAACGGCATGGTCGCATTCCGCCGTGAAAAATATGTGCCGATGGGCGGGCCTGCCGGCGGCGACGGCGGTCGCGGCGGCGATGTTATCTTTGAAGTGGACGAAGGATTGAGAACGCTGATGGATTTCCGTTACAAGCGGCATTTCAAGGCAAACCGTGGCGAAAACGGCATGAGCAAAGGGAAACACGGCCGCGGGGCGGAAGATTTGGTCGTAAAGGTACCGCCGGGAACGGTTGTCATTGATGATGACACGAAGCAGGTGATTGCCGATTTGACGCGCCATGGCGAACGGGCGGTGATCGCAAAAGGTGGTCGCGGCGGAAGGGGCAATATCCGTTTTGCCACGCCGGCCAATCCGGCGCCGGAAATCGCCGAAAACGGGGAACCGGGCCAGGAACGCTATATTGTCCTTGAATTAAAACTGCTTGCCGATGTCGGCCTTGTCGGGTTTCCGAGCGTAGGGAAATCGACACTGCTTTCCGTAGTTTCTTCGGCGCGCCCGAAAATTGCGGAATATCATTTTACGACGCTCGTGCCAAATTTAGGCGTGGTCGAGACGGATGACGGAAGAAGTTTTGTCATGGCCGATCTGCCGGGGCTGATTGAAGGCGCCCACGAAGGCGTCGGACTCGGACACCAGTTTTTGCGTCACATCGAGCGGACAAGGGTCATCGTCCATGTCATTGATATGGCGGCAGTGGAAGGACGTGACCCGTACGGGGATTACTTAACCATTAACGAAGAATTGAAGGCCTATAACCTGCACCTTACCGAACGCCCGCAAATCATTGTTGCGAATAAAATGGATATGCCGGGCGCGGAAGAGAATTTAGCGCACTTCAAAGAACAGATTGGAAGCGGCACGCCGATTTTCCCGATTTCTGCGCTGACGCGGAAAGGCTTAAGAGATTTGCTTTTTGCCATCGCCGATCTGCTTGACAAAACGCCCGCTTTTTCGCTGTATATGGACGAAGAAATGGGTGCTGGGTCAAGCCGGGTCGTGTATAAGCACGAAAAAGAAAAAGCGGATTTTACGATTACAAGGGATCCGGATGGTAGTTTTGTGATACACGGGGAAAAAGTCGAGAAGCTGTTTAAAATGACGAATTTTAACCATGATGAGTCGGTCAGGCGGTTTGCCCGCCAGCTCCGCGGGATGGGCATTGATGATGCGCTCCGTGAACGCGGGGCGAAAAACGGCGACACGGTCCGCCTCTTGGATTATGAATTTGAATTTGTAGACTAGCCGTGTGGGACGGGAGAGAAGGAAAACCGGCCCCGGCACGGATACGGTGAATCTAGTGGAGGAAGGGCACTTTGGAAAAGAAAGCAGAACATAAATTTATATTGGTCCGTGAAGATGTTTTGCCGGAAGCGATGAAAAAGACGCTTCAGGCGAAAGAACTGCTCGAAAGGGGAAGTGCGGTGTCGGTCGGGGATGCGGCGCAAAAAGTCGACCTCAGCCGCAGCGCCTTTTATAAATACCGTGATACCGTATTTCCGTTCCATTCGGTTGTAAAAGAAAAAATCGTGACGTTGTTTTTTTATCTTGAAGACCGGTCCGGGACATTATCCGAAATTTTAAGGATCATCGCCTCATATTCGTGCAATATTTTAACGATCCACCAGACAATCCCGATCCAGGGGCGGGCGAACGTGACCATTTCCTTGAATGTTTCGGATATCCGGGCGAGTTTAAATGATCTGTTGGAAGAACTGAATGCATTTGAGTTTGTCAACAAAGTAGAAATATTGGGGTCCGGAGCGTAATACTCCGGCTGCCGGGAGAGGAAACGAATGAGAGCAGCATTTTTTGGCCCGGAAGCAACCTTTACCGATATTGCGGTTCAGTCGGTTTTTCCCGATGCCCGCCGGATTGCTTACCGGACGATTCCGGAATGCCTGGAAGCCGTCAAGGAAAAACAGGTGGATATGGCGGTTGTCCCTTTGGAAAACGCCCTTGAAGGCTCTGTCAATTTAACTGTCGATTATTTATATCATGAGGATCTTCCGCCGATCCGGGCAGAAATCGTTGTACCGATCGAGCAGCATTTTATGGTCCATCCGGAGAATGTTGCCGAATGGCGGAAAACCGAGAAAATTGTGTCGCATTCGCATGCATTGGCGCAATGCCACAAGTTTTTGCACCGGGAATTTAAACATGCGGCCGTGGAGCAAATGGGTTCCACCGCCGCCGCTGCGAAATACGTGAGCGAGCATCCGGAGCTGAAATGGGCGGCGATCGCCAACGAAATGGCGGCGGAACTGTACGGTTTGGAAATTGTAAAACGGAGTATCCATGACTATCCTTTCAACCATACAAGGTTTATTGTCCTGGCTTATAACAAACTGGAAATCCAAAAAGCGCCGTCGTTCCAAAAATCGACGATCATGATCACGCTGCCTACGGACAAGGCCGGGTCGCTGCATCAGGTGCTTTCCGCTTTTGCATGGCGCGAAATTAACTTGAGCAAACTGGAGTCGCGCCCGTTAAAGACGGGGCTCGGAAACTACTTTTTTATGATTGATTTGAACCATTCCCTAGATGAGAAACTTGTCCGCTTTTCGTTGGAGGAAATCCGCGCCCTCGGCTGCACGGTTAAGGAGCTTGGGAGCTACTGCAGGTATATGGCGGAATAGGATTGGGAAAAGGCTGAACCTAAAGCTTAAGCTGTTGCTTTTGGTTCAGCCTTTTTTAATGCATGAAAGACACTTCAGACATTTTTTCGCCATGAAATGTCTTTCAAAGGAGGGATAAACGACACTTTCGCAATTTTCATCCCCGAATTGCCCTTCAAAAGCGGCATGGGGCACTTTAAGCCATAACGTTCTCAAAAATGTCCTTCATAAACCGGCTGCTCAAACACATTCAGGGCAGCTCTTTTTCATTTTCAGTAAACAGAATCCCTAATGCTTTCAATGCGCGTTCTGCGGCTTCCAACTGCTGGTGGTTTGCGGCTTCAACCGTATGCAGGTGGATGCCGCCCGTCAATTCAGACAAGTAGCTGGCATTCGTTTCTTTAATGCGGCGGATAAACTGCGCCACTTCTTCACGGGTTGACACCATGATGGATGCGGTTAAGTCGCCGTATACAGGATGTTCCACCTTTACGTCCTTTACGGTCACGCAGTTATCGACCAGCACGTTCAGTTCTTCTTCCACCTGACCGGGGGTATGGGAGCATGCGATCGTTTTTTCAACGGTTGTTTCCGGACGGACGGGGTGCATATATAAATAACCTTGGCTTGTGGCAAGGATCGGTTCGTTTTTTGCCTTCAGTAGCGTAATGTCATTCACGATAATCTGGCGGCTCACATTCGCCCTTTTTGCCAGTTCCCCGCCTGTAATCGGGGACCGGCTTGCCTGCAGCCACTTCACGATCAATTTCCGCCTTTCATCCCCGGGAATTTTCTTCTTTACTGCCAACATCGTTTCCTCCATTCGTTTCTGCCTATTTCGGATTTTACCATACGGGGGCGGCCAAATGAAAGAAACGCGCCTGCCGGAAATGGCATAATGCGGAGCTGAAGGTCATAAATTTTTATGTAAATCGTTCGCATTTTGCCCAAAACAACATAGAATGTATGGACTTATGCTTGAGGAGGGAAAATGTGTGAAAATCCATATCGTTCAAAAAGGCGATACGCTCTGGAAAATTGCCAAAAAATACGGCGTCGATTTTGACGAATTGAAAAAAATGAACGCGCAATTATCCAATCCGGAAATGATCATGCCCGGAATGAAAATTAAAATTCCGACAACAGGGGGCACGGTAAAAAAAGAGATGCATACGGGTATGAAGGAAGCACCGATTGCAGTACACCCGTACCAGCAAATACCGCAGCCGAAATTGCCGGTGCAGAAAGAAATGCCGATCCAAAAAGAAGCGCCGAAAGCGGTACCGCACAAAGAAATGCCGGTAAAAGAGAAAGTGGTAGAAAAAAAGGAAACCATCTATAAGCCTATCATGCCGCAGCCTGTTGTACCGGAAATTGATATCCATAATTATTATGTGACGAATATGGCTGAAATTGAAACCCATACGCAGGCGCCGCCACAGCCGCAGCCGGTGTATCACCATCATGAAAGCGAATCTTCGTCTTCAAGCGGACATTATACCATGCCGGTACAAGAGGAGTGTTACGAAATGTATGCACCAATTTATCCTTGCCCGATGCCGATTCAGGATTGCGGTTGCGGGGGGCCGGTGATGCAACATGGGTTTGCCCCTTATCCGTACAGTTATGCCGCGCCTTTCCAGGGGGTTCCGTACCAAATGCCGGTGATGGCCCCGATGCCGGGATACCCAACACAGCAGGCACCGGTTTGGCAGCAGCCGCAAACACTTGCGCCGAGCCATGAATGGGAGGAAGAATCTTCATCGTCATCTTATCCATACGGCCACCATATGCAGGGCAGTACGATGCAAAATCCTTCCGCCCAGCCGTATTGGGGCATGCAGGGTCCTGTATACGGCGCAAATCCTGAAAGCTCGGCATATATGCCGCAGTATGCGCCGCAGCCACAAAACTTCCCGGGATATGCGCAGTATCCGTATCAGCCTTATGCGATGCCGCAGCCGTACAGCTACGGCATGCCGGCGCCGCAGCAGTACGACCGGAATCCGGATGCTTCCGGTGAAGAGGATTAAATGGGCGGGGGCTGGGACAAAGAAGGGGACGGCAACAAGCGTCTCCTTCTTTATGCTGAAAAACGGCTGGGAGAACCGGTTCAAAAGATTACAAAGCTCCGCGGAAAAGTATGGCTCGTAGAAACAAAAACGAAGAAATGGATTTTGAAAGAATATCCCGGCATTGAGCGGCTGAAACGGCAAATGTTGCTGACCACAACGCTTTTGGAATCTGGATTTTCGCATATTTGCCGGTTTTTGCCGGCCGATGATGATGGTGATTGCATATTTGAACAAACATGTTTCGGAATCATGGAATATATTGAACCGCATCCGGATGCTTTTGCCTATCATACCGAACAAGACATTTTATCTGCTTTCCGCCTGTTAAAAGCATACCACCGAGCAACCGGGCGGTTTCCACTTTCTGCTAAAATTGAATTTCCCCGTTTTTTCCAGCTGCGAAAATGGCGGAATCGTTACCGTGAATTTTTGGAAAACAAAGGTGAAATTATGCATTATATGCCCGCGTTTTATTTTAAAACTTACGAGTCCTGGACTCATGCGTCGTTAAAAAGGCTCGGGGAAAAGGAGCCCATTTTTACCAGGCCCCCATACTGCATTACCCATGGCGATGTCGCCCACCATAATTTTTTGCGTGGAAAAGACGGAAAGCTGTATTTGATCGATTTTGACCTCGCCCGTCTTGCCCCTGCCTGGACGGACGACCTGCAGTTTTGCAACCGCATTTTGCCTTCCATCTCCTGGTCGCTTTCTAAACTGTGCAATTTGGGGATAATGATGGATGCGCCCGACCGCGAAACAATTCTTGAAGCGCTCCTTTACCCGGCGGATGTGCTGCGGGAATGGAACCAATTTATCACGTGCGGAGAAAATGAAAAAGAACAGCTCTGGCCCCATTTGTCTTCCATCACATTCGGGCAATTTGAGGAAAGAGGTCGGTTTGTGTTAGAGGTTGAGAAACAATTAAGGGCATAGTGTGGCGCGGCTGTTCTTTTTGCATCCCCCTTTCTTCCGGATATGGTATAGTAATATAGGACTGTATCAGCGCGAATGAAAGGAGAGATTGATCATGTCTGGCCATTCCAAGTGGAAAAATATCCAAGGCAGAAAAAGCGCGCAAGATGCAAAGCGCGGAAAAATATTTCAAAAACTGGCAAAAGAGATTTATGTTGCGGCAAAGAATGGTCCTGACCCAGATGCAAATTCAGCCCTCCGCCTAGTCATAGAAAAGGCAAAGGCTGCCAATATGCCAAATGATAATATTAAGCGTGCCATCGATAAAGCGAGCGGCAACCAAAATGCCGAACATTACGAAGAAATGATTTATGAAGGGTACGGCCCGGGCGGTGTCGCGGTCATGGTAACGGCGTTAACGGATAACAAAAACCGGACCGCTTCGAACGTCCGCGTTGCTTTTTCGCGGAACGGAGGGAACCTCGGCGAAAATGGCTGCGTTTCATTCCTCTTTGACCGGAAAGGGTATCTTGCCATTGAGCGTGAAGGGCTTGATATTGATGAAGACGAAATGCTGCTTCAGGTCATTGAAGCTGGGGCAGAGGAAATGGAAACAAGTGATGAAGTGTTTGAGATTTATACGGATCCCGAGCAATTTATGGATGTAAAGAAAAACCTGGAGGAGAACGGGTTTACGTTTGCACAGGCTGAGATCACGATGGTGCCGCAAAATACGATTGCTTTGGATGAAGAGCAAAAAGCAAAGATGGAAAGATTGCTGGACAGGCTGGAAGACGATGACGACGTCCAGGAAATCTATCATAATGCTGAATTGTAATCGGTATGAAGCACTTTCCGGACCGGAATTATCCGGTCTGGAAAGTGCTTTTTTTGCGGAAGGACGGGATATGCGTGCAAAAACTGGCTACACTATCAGTAACGTTTTAAATCTGGGCGGGAGGTGATCAATATGTATACCTTGGTGATGCGCGCCGTGCCCATTGCCGCGTTTTTATTGGCGGGTGCGGGATTTCCCGACGTTTTGCAAAGCAAGGATGTGTTGGCTGCTGGAAAGAAAACGGCAGTGATTTTGGAACGCGTTTACCTGGACGGGGAAGTCAGTGAGGAATTCATCCGTACGGACAAAACGCCATGTGAGGTTGTACGGAGCTATCCGGGCTGGCAAATCGCCGATATAGGCGGATCCCGGATTGTTTTGCAGAAACATATTCACGATATCTCCCCGCTTTTAAAAGCAAACGGTTATTTCAGCATCACTTTCCAAAGCGGATCGGGGAAAAAAGGCATTGTCCAGCCCTTTTTCCAGTTGTATTTGAAAAAATTGGAGAGCCGGCGGCAGGAAAAAATGGAAAACGGAAATGCTGCGTCATACGCTGAATCCTTATTCGGGTGGGCAAATTGAATGTGCAAACCGCAGTTCCCAAAATCAGAGCTATCTATGGTACAATGGTTGATAGCAAGTTTTTGAGGAGTGTGTGGGAAGTTTGTACGAATATATAAAAGGGATCATCGACTCCGTCAGTCCGGACTATGTTGTCGTGGACAACGGGGGGATCGGATACCAATTGATCACACCGAACCCGTATATCTTTTCGAAAAGTATCGGGGAAGAGCGGAAAATTTATACTTACCAGCATGTGCGCGAAGATATGATCGCATTGTACGGTTTTGAAGCCGCAGAAGAACGGGAGCTGTTTAAAAAGCTGCTCAATGTGTCGGGCATCGGTCCGAAGGGGGCGCTGGCCATTCTGGCGTACGGGCAGCCGTCTCAGGTGGTCGAAGCGATTGAAAATGAAAACGAATCGTTTCTCGTCAAATTCCCCGGCGTCGGAAAAAAAACGGCAAGGCAGATGATCCTCGATTTAAAAGGAAAACTTTTGGACATCGCGCCGGATATGCCGAATTTATTTAACCAGGAAAAAACGATCCAAAAGTCCGCAGCCAGCCGCAATCTGGAAGAAGCCGTACTGGCATTGCAGGCGCTTGGCTACTCGGAAAAAGAAATCCATAAAGTGGTCCCACAGCTTCCGGAGGAGGACCTGTCCACGGATGAGTATATTAAACTAGCTTTAAAAGCGATGGTAAAATAATGGGAACCAGGAGGGGAGAGCATGGAGGATCGCATTGTTTCCGGCGAGGCGGACGAACAGGAAATTTCCTTTGAAATGAGCCTGCGCCCGCAAACTTTGGCGCAGTATATCGGGCAGGAAAAAGTAAAGCACAATTTAGCTGTTTTTATCCAGGCGGCGAAGCAACGGCATGAAACACTGGACCATGTGCTGCTGTACGGGCCGCCTGGACTCGGAAAAACGACATTGGCAATGGTCATTGCAAACGAAATGGGCGTAAAAATCCGGACAACTTCGGGCCCTGCGATCGAACGGCCGGGCGACCTGGCTGCGGTGCTGACCTCGCTTGAACCGGGGGAAGTACTGTTTATTGATGAGATCCATCGCCTGCCGAAAGCAATCGAAGAAGTGCTGTATCCGGCAATGGAAGATTATTGCCTGGATATCGTCATCGGCAAAGGAACGGGAGCCCGGTCGATTCGGCTTGACCTGCCCCCGTTTACGTTAATCGGGGCGACGACTAGGGCAGGGTCGGTTTCGGCTCCATTGCGCGACAGGTTCGGCGTCATCAGCAGGCTCGAATATTATGATGAAAATCAGCTGGCAGAGATTGTATTGCGGACGGCTGATATTTTGCAGACGGAAATTGAACCGGAGGGTGCCAGGGAAATTGCAAGGCGCTCGCGTGGCACACCGAGGATTGCCAATCGGCTGCTCAGACGGGTGCGGGATTTTGCCCAAGTAAAAGGCGACGGCAAGGTTACACTTGAAGTTGCCAATTATGCGCTTGAACTGCTGCAGGTCGATAAACTTGGGCTTGACCATATTGACCATAAGCTGTTAAAAGGGATCATTGAACGCTTTAAAGGCGGGCCTGTCGGGTTGGATACGATTGCCGCGAGCATCGGGGAAGAAGCGGAAACGATTGAAGACGTGTATGAGCCGTATTTGCTGCAAATCGGCTTTTTGCAGCGGACGCCGCGGGGCAGGGTCGCAACCCCGCTTGTTTACGAGCATTTTCAAATGGAGGTGCCGAAGTGAGCGGTTTCGGAAAAGTATTAATGACGATTGCGGTGATTCTTTTTGTTATCGGTCTTTCGATGCAGTTAACAAAAATTGGCCGTCTGCCCGGGGATATCCTCATCAGAAAAGGCAATACGACTTTTTACTTCCCAATTGCTACCTCTATTATTTTAAGCATTGTCCTGAGTGTGTTATTATATATAATCGGGCGGTTTAAATAGAAAAGCGGAAGCGCCTTGCTCAGCGGCGTACGGACTTCCTAGCGGAGGGCGTTATCATTTGCCGCCCTAAAGTGCATCTTATGTTTCAACTATACAAAACGAAGGGGAACCATAAATGAAACTTGATTTATTTGATTTTGACCTGCCGGAAGAATTGATTGCCCAAACGCCGTTAAAAAACCGTTCAGACAGCCGGCTAATGGTACTTGATAAAAAAACAGGGGCAATCGAACATACGGTATTTAAAAACATTACGCACTATTTGCGCCCGGGCGACTGCCTTGTGTTGAACGATACGAAAGTGCTGCCGGCAAGGCTGTTCGGTATTAAAGACGAAACCGGCGCCAAAATAGAAGTGCTGCTGTTGAAACAGCTGGAAGGGGACCAGTGGGAAACGCTTGTCAAACCGGCAAAGCGCGTCAAAGCCGGGACTACCGTGCATTTTGGCGACGGGAAGCTGAAAGCAACGTGCGTGAAGGACCTTGACCACGGCGGCCGTATCATGGAATTCCAATACAATGGCATTTTTTATGAAGTGCTCAACGAACTCGGTAAAATGCCGCTGCCACCGTACATAAAAGAACAACTGGAAGACCAGGACCGCTACCAGACGGTATATGCAAAAGAACCGGGATCGGCTGCCGCACCGACTGCCGGGCTCCATTTTACAAAGGAGCTCCTGAAAGAAATTGAAAACATGGGTGTCAAGATTGTGTTCATCACGCTCCATGTCGGGCTTGGAACATTCCGCCCGGTGGATGTGGAAGATATTGAAAATCACGATATGCACGCGGAATTTTACCAGGTCTCTGAAGAAGCGGCGAAAACGATTATGGACGTCAAAAACAGTGGCGGCCGCGTGATTTCCGTCGGCACCACTTCAACCAGGACGCTTGAAACGATTGCCGCCGCCCATGGCGGAAAGATTGCCGCTGAAAGCGGCTGGACGGATATCTTCATTTATCCGGGTTTCGAATATAAGGCGATTGACGCTTTGATTACGAATTTCCACCTGCCAAAGTCAACGCTCATTATGCTTGTGAGTGCGCTGGCAGGCAGGGAAAATGTGCTGCATGCCTATGAAACGGCAGTAAAAGAAAAATACCGTTTCTTCAGTTTCGGGGATGCGATGTTCATTAAATAGTGGAAGGAGCAACGTTTTTTGGCTGCAATTACTTATGAATTGATCAAGACGGACAAACAGACAGGCGCTCGCCTTGGCAAACTCCATACGCCGCACGGGACGTACGATACCCCGATGTTTATGCCGGTCGGGACGCTTGCTACGGTAAAGACGATGTCCCCTGAAGAATTAAAAAGCATGGGGGCCGGCACGATCCTAAGTAATACATATCATTTGTGGCTGCGGCCCGGGCATAATATTGTTAAAGAAGCCGGGGGACTGCATCAGTTTATGAACTGGGACCAAGCCATTCTGACCGATTCGGGCGGGTTCCAGGTATTCAGCCTGAGCAAAATGCGTGACATTACGGAAGAAGGCGTCCATTTCCGGAACCATTTAAACGGAGACAAACTGTTTTTGTCCCCGGAAAAATCGATGGAAATCCAAAATGCGCTCGGTTCCGATATTATGATGGCGTTTGATGAATGTCCCCCTTATCCTGCTACCTATGAATATATGAAGGAATCGGTCGAAAGGACATCACGGTGGGCAGAGCGCTGCCTGCATGCGCACAAGCGACCTGATGTGCAAGGGCTATTCGGTATTGTCCAAGGCGGTGCTTATGAAGATTTGCGGCGCCAAAGCGCAAACGATCTTGTTTCACTTGATTTTCCGGGTTATGCGGTCGGCGGCCTGTCCGTCGGTGAGCAGAAGGAAGTCATGAACCGGATGCTTGAGTTTACGACGCCGCTGCTTCCAAGCGATAAGCCGCGTTATTTAATGGGGGTCGGTTCGCCGGATTCTTTGATTGACGGGGCAATCAGAGGCATTGACATGTTTGACTGCGTGCTGCCGACCCGGATAGCGAGAAACGGCACCGTCATGACAAGCAAAGGGCGGCTTGTTGTGAAAAATGCCCAGTATGCCCGAGATTTCAGACCGCTTGATGAACATTGCGACTGCTACACCTGCCGCAATTATTCACGCGCGTATATTCGGCATTTGATAAAATGTGACGAAACTTTCGGAATTCGTTTAACTACTTACCATAATTTATATTTTTTGTTAAAATTAATGAAAAATATAAGGCAGGCGATTCGCGAAGACCGCCTTCTTGATTTCAGGGAAGAATTTTTTGAGCAATACGGATTTAACCGTCCGGATGCGAAAAATTTCTAATATAGAACTTGTCAAGAAAGGAGGATACAAATGCAAGCGTTAGCCCAATTATTGCCCCTTATTATTTTATTCGTCCTGTTCTACTTTTTGTTGATCAGGCCGCAGCAAAAGAGGCAGAAAAACATCCAAATGATGCAGAACAATTTGGCGAAAGGTGACAAAATTGTCACGATTGGCGGGCTGCATGCGATTGTGGATTCTATTGATGAAAACAAAGTCGTGCTAAAATGCGGCGACGGTTCCAGGTTGACATTCGACCGCTCAGCGATCCGCGAAGTGGCGGAATCCGCCTCGGCGAAAAAAGCAGAAGCCGCAAGCAAGAAAGAAAACAAAAAAGCGGCAGAAAAAAATGCTGCAGAAGAATCCAAAACAAAATAAAATAAGCGCCGCTAGACGCGGCGCTTATTTTTAAGCTTCCCGGGACCGCCCTGAGAACAAGTTAACCCCCAAAATGCCCCCCATTGCGGCTGCCAGGATATAGCAAATATGGTAAACCATCTGCTTAAGGGTAAACAGTTCATCGTAGCCCAAATACTGAACGAGAAAGACAATCCCCGTATATATCATCCCTGTCATGCTGCCGAGTAGCCAACCTTTCTTTTTTCCTTTCCCTCCTCCGATCAGCCCGCCGATAAACAGGCTGAAAAATGAAATCATCGTCACAACTGTATGCAAAGATTGTTCCGTCAGATCGGAAAACCGCAGGATGAGCGAAATCACCAGGCTTGATACGGCAAGTAGTACAAAAATGGCGCCCAGCCCGTATAAAAGGCTGATGCTTAATCTTTGCGCTTCGATTTTCAGTCCCTCCTTTGTCCAATCCTTTTTCCCACAGTACAAGCATATTCACGGAAAATCGAATATAGAATCGCATATGGATTTTTCAAGCAGGATTTTTTCTCCGATTGCGCATACTAAGTGGGTACCCAAACATAGAAGGAACAGGGGGATCGGTATTGGAGAATCTTCTTATTATTTTTTTTCGTACATTGCTGCTATATGTTGTGATTATGGTGATTTTCCGCTTAATGGGGAAAAGGGAGATCGGGGAACTGAATGTCCTTGATTTGGTCGTCTTTATTATGATTGGGGAAATGGCAGTTGTCGCCATTGAAAACCACCGTGACCCGATTCTTAATTCATTGCTGCCAATGGCCGTTTTGCTCGGCATTCAAATTGGGCTGGCGCTGATTTCGCTCCGCAGCAGCCACTTCCGCAAAATGATTGACGGCAAGCCGAGCATCATCATCAATAAAGGGAAAATCGACGAAAAAGAGATGCGCAGGCAACGCTATAATTTTGACGACCTCTTAATGCAGCTGCGTACCAAAGACATTGACAACATTGCCGATGTGGAATTTGCAATTCTGGAGACATCGGGGGAATTGTCGGTTGTGAAAAAAAGCAAAAAGAAAAATAAACCTGCAACCTATACCGAACCGTTCATAGTTGGCGGACAAATCCAAAAAAATAATTTGAAAAAGAGCAATAAAACCGAAGAGTGGCTGCGAAGAGAACTGGAAAAAAGGGGATACGGGGATATTGGCCAAATCTCTTTTTGCAGCTACCAGGACGGCGAGTTTTATATTGATCTGGATGATGAAAAATAAGCCCCGCTGTTTGCAGCCGGGCTTTTTCATGCTCTGATTTACCTGCGCGAAATGATCCCGCTTTCCAAACATGCCGCGAGCCTGTTTCCGCAGGAGCCCCAAAAATCTCGCGCTTATTCAATGCAGTCATCTAACAAAAGTTACGCGCTTTTTTAAAGCAGTTTTTTCAGAAGCGGAATATGCATGAGATCCGAACGGCGGATGAGTTTCGTCAGCAAAAGCAGCAGCAAATAAACTGCGGCTGTCAAAGAAATCCCGGCAAGCAGGCGGAAGGGGGACTCCACCTCTTCCAGAAAACGGGAAAGCCATTGTTGCCCGAAAGCACCGGAAACAACGGAAACCGCCAAAAGTTTCGCCCACTCATGAATATAAAGCGTAAACTGGATTTTTTTCAGCAAGGTTGCAAAATGCAGGAACGTGACAAGCACGGTGCCTGCCATAATGCCGATTGCGGCGCCGTTTATGCCGAACTCGGGGCGGGAAGCCAGTACAAAAATGACGCACAATTTGAGGGCGGCCCCGATGATGCTGTTGATCATGGCGGCTTTAGCAAGATCCAGTGCCTGCAGGGCTGCCTGGAGCGGTGCCTGACATGCCTGGAATATAAAAAACGGCGCCATGATTTTGATAAACTGTGATCCGTTTCCGGTCCCGTACATCAGCTGCATCAACGGTTCAGCAAACACATAAAGGATTACGACCGAGACGCCACCGGTCAAAAGCGAAAAACGCAAAGCCTGTTGGAGCCGGTGTTCAACAAGCCTGTAATTTTTCCGTGAATTCGCTTCACTGATGGCAGGCACAAGCGCGGTCGAAAGTGAAACCGTCACGAAGGATGGCAGCATCAAAAGCGGCATGGCGAATCCGGTTAAAGAGCCGTACTGTTGTGTGGCAATATGGGATGCAACACCGGCGATGGCCAGGCAGTGGGAAACGACAATCGGTTCAAGAAACCACGAGAGGTTGCCGATCAAACGGCTCCAGGTTGTCGGAATGGCAACGCGCATTAATTCATAGAACGTATCTTTCCCGGCTTTAGCCGCTTTAAAAAAATTTTTCCTCACCCGTATTTGCTTTTTCAGCTTGAACATCGTAAACATATAAAGAAGGGATGCAAACTCGCCCAAAATGGATGCAAACATGACGCCGGCAGCAGCATATTCGACCCCGTACGGCAAAAGCCAGTTTGCAAAGACGGCAATCAGCATGATGCGCACACTCTGTTCAATGACTTGTGAAATGGCAAACGGCTTCATATTTTGCTTGCCCTGGAAATAGCCGCGCAATACGACGGAAATGGCGACAATCGGGATGATCGGCGTAATCGCAACAAGCGGATAATATACGCGTGCATCCGTAAACAGTTTCTCGGCCAGGAACGGAGCCAGAAAAATTAGCCCCGGTGTAAAGATAGCTGACAGGGAAATGGTAACAGTTAAAGAAATGACAAGGATTTTTTTGATTTTCACCTTATCCCCGACCGCATCCGCCTCGGCAATGCATTTTGAAATGGCGACCGGCAGGCCGAGCTGCGTGACCGTAATGACGAGCATTAAGGTAGGAAAAGCCATTTGGTGGAGGCCGACGCCCGTTTCGCCAAGCGACCGGGCAATGACAACCCGGTTAATGAATCCAAGCACCCGTGTAACAAACCCTGCTGCAAGCAAAATGATCGTTCCCCTCAAAAACTTGGACATCTGATTTACCTACCTTCTCAAATCCGCGAATTTCCTATACAATGATGTATATGCACAAAAAGGGACAAGAAGTACATCTATCGAATGAAAGGAGAAAAACCTGTGGAGGGCCGTCATCCTTACGAAAAGTATTATGAGGAACTCGAACCTGTCATAAAAAGCAAGGCGGAAGAGTTTACCGTCATCGGGTATGGGGCGGTTGAAATGAAAGATTTGTGGAATTATTTAATGAAGAAAAAATGGAAAAATGCAAAACCGGACGATGTGCATATGTATTCGCTTGTTTCCGATATTTTATCGGTCAAGCCCGGTGATTTTATGAGTTTTATGGCAGTGGAAGCTTACCGTTCCCCGGACTGGTTTGCCGACCTCGACGAAGCCGAGCTCGACGAGTTGCTGAATCCGGATAAAGCGAAATAATGAAGAAAAATTGACACGCTTTTTTCGCTGTTTCATAATAGTAATGATATTGCCAACCGGGTTTGCACTCTTTTGTACGTAAACGTTTGATTTGCTAGGAGGCTATACATAATGGTGAAAAGAAGCCGTATCGTTGCTTTCTTTCTTATTATCCTGTTGTTTGCGGGATTAATAGGGGGAACGACGGATAAAATTGTCAAAAAAATCAATCTCGGCCTTGATTTGCGGGGCGGGTTTGAAGTCCTATATAAAGTGGAGCCGGTGAAAAAAGGGCAGAAAATTGACAAAGCAGCGCTTGCCGACACTGCACAGGCACTTGACCGCCGCATTAACGCGCTCGGCGTGAGCGAGCCGCAGATCCAGGTGGAAGGGAATAACCGGATCCGCGTCCAGCTTGCCGGGGTAAAAGACCAGAATGAAGCGCGGAAAATGCTGTCCACGACGGCGAACTTAACTTTCCGTGACGTGAATGACAAAGTGATGATGGACGGGACGGACCTTGTGCAGGGGAAAGCGAAACAGTCGTTTGACCAAAACGGCAAACCGGATGTTGTCCTGCAGTTAAAGAGCCGTCAAAAGTTTGCAAAAGTGACGAAAAAAATTCTCAGCATGGCACCTAACAACCAGCTCGTAATTTGGATGGATTTCCAGGAAGGCAAAGATTCGTATAAAAAAGAAGTCACCAAGAGAAACCCGAAATTTTTGTCCAATCCGAATGTCAATTCCGTCTTGAATACGGACTCGGTTGAAATTACCGGCAATTTTACGGTGAAAGAAGCGCAAAACCTTGCCGCGCTTTTGAATGCGGGTGCGCTACCGGTGAAACTGCATGAAATTTATTCGACTTCTGTCGGCGCATCTTTCGGCCAGGAAGCGCTGCATGATACAATTCTTGCCGGAATCATTGGTGTAGCGGCCATCTTTATTTTTATGATCAGCTACTACCGCTTCCCGGGATTCATTGCGTCGATTACGCTTGCAGTCTATATCTTCCTGATTCTTCTCATATACAGATTAATCGGCGCGGTCCTGACCTTGCCGGGGATTGCTGCGCTTGTGCTTGGGGTTGGGATGGCGGTTGACGCCAATATCATTACGTACGAGCGTATTAAAGAAGAGCTGCGCGTCGGAAAAAGCGTGAAATCTGCATTCAAAGCAGGGAATAAATCATCGTTTATCGCTATTTTCGACTCCAACTTAACAACCATTTTGGCGGCTGTTATATTGTTCTATTTCGGGACAAGTTCGATCAGAGGTTTTGCAACGACATTGATCATCAGTATTTTATTGAGTTTCCTGACGGCAGTTTACGGCTCTAGGTGGCTGCTCGGTCTCTGGGTGAACAGCAACTTCCTGAAAAAACGGCCGCATTGGTTTGGCGTGAAAAAATCGGCAATCCACGATATTGCGGAAAATGTTGATACGCATGACTTGAAAACAAAATTCGACTGGTACGATTTTGTTAAACACCGCAACATCTTTTTCGTATTGTCCGCTGTATTGATTATTTCGGGCTTTATCATTCTCGGCCTTTTCAAGCTGAACCTCAGCATTGACTTTTCGAGCGGAACACGGATCGAAATCAGTTCAAACCATGCGCTCACGCAGCAGGAAATCGAGAGCGACCTTAACCATTTAAATTTGAAATCCGAAGATATTGTGATGGAAGGGGCCAGCCATCATAAAGCGGTTGTACGGGTCAAAGGGGCGTTCAGCGATAAAGACAAGAGTACGCAAATCATTTCGTATTTCACGGATAAATACGGAAAAACCCCAAGCATCAGCTCTGTTTCGCCGACAGTCGGAAAAGAACTGGCGAAGAGCGCCGTATATTCCCTTATTCTTGCAGCGATCGGCATCATCATTTACGTTGCCTTCCGGTTTGAATGGGCGATGGGAGTTGCCTCCATTGTTGCGCTCTTCCATGATGCATTTTTCATGATTGCCTTTTTCAGCATCACAAGGCTTGAAGTGGACGTAACCTTTATTGCAGCGGTGCTGACGATTGTCGGATATTCGATCAATGACTCGATCGTGACGTTCGACCGCATCCGCGATAATTTGAAACGCCGTCGAAAAATTAAAAGCGAAAAAGAAATCCATGACATTGTCAACGCCGGGATCCAGCAAACACTGGGACGCTCGGTCAATACGGTGTTGACCGTGCTCATGACTGCCGTTTCGCTTGCCATATTCGGAAGCGAATCGATCCGGAATTTCTCGATCGCGCTAATTGTCGGTTTGATTACCGGCACATATTCGTCGATCTTTATTGCTGCGCAATTTTGGTTTGTGTTGAAAAAGCGCCAGCTCAAAAAGCACGGATCCATTTTGATCAAAAAAGCACAGCGCCCCCGTGTAAACGAGCCGCAAGTATAATGTTCAAGGCGCAGGCGAAATGCCTGTGCTTTTTCGCCATTTTTTGTAATGACAGCTGTCCGCCGAAAGGCTATAATAAAGTATTGTGAAAGAGGTGGAGACATGCTGCAGCCCAAAACAAGATGGCTGGTGCCGGACGGAGATCCGGAAGCCGCCAAAAAGCTTTCGCATCAATTGAATATTTCGCCACTTATTTCAAAATTATTGGTAAACCGCGGCATTACGGATATAGAAGAAGCGCGGTCTTTTTTATTCCATGACGGTGCGGGATACCATGATCCGCTGTTGATGCACGATATGGAAAAAGCTGTCAGACGTATTAAAAAAGCAATTGAACGGGAAGAACCGATTCTCGTTTTCGGAGACTATGACGCGGACGGTGTGACGAGTACCGCCGTCATGATGACAGTTTTAAAGGAACTTGGTGCAAAGGCACAGTTCTATATTCCGAATCGGTTCAAAGAAGGTTACGGGCCGAATGAAGCTGCTTTCCGCCGGGCGGCTGCCGAAGGGTTCCAAGTCATCATTACGGTGGATACCGGGATAGCCGCCGTCCATGAAGCGGCAGTCGCCCAGGAGCTCGGGATCACGCTCATTATTACGGACCACCATGAACCCGGGCCGGTTTTGCCGGAAGCGTATGCGATCGTCCATCCGAAGCATCCGAAAAGTACATACCCGTTCAGAGAATTGTCAGGGGCAGGTGTTGCTTTCAAAGTTGCCCATGCTTTATACGGAAAAGTGCCGGAACATCTTGAGGAACTGGCGTGTATCGGGACAATTGCCGATTTGGTGCCGCTGTTGGGAGAAAACCGTTTGATTGCGGTGAAAGGCATAAAACGGCTCAGAACAACAAAACGTCCGGGGCTTGCGGCTATATGCCGATGCGCGGATATTAACCAGGCGCAAATCAATGAAGAAACAATCGCCTTTGCTCTGGCGCCGCGGTTAAATGTGGCCGGGCGCCTTGAACATGCCGCCCTGTCAGCAGATCTTTTGCTAACGGAAGACAAAAAAGAAGCTGAAACGCTCGCTTCCGCCATCGACGGGCTCAATAAAGAACGCCAAAAAATCGTAAATGACATCACGAAAGAAGCCATTGAAATGGTCGGTCAGGAAGCGGAGGCGGGGGCGCGCGTCCTCGTAGCTGGCAAAGAAGGATGGAATGCGGGCGTAATCGGAATCGTCGCATCCCGCCTCGTGGAGCGATTTTACAGGCCAGCAATCGTTTTAAGCTTTGACTCGGAAAAAGGGTTGGCGAAGGGATCGGCTCGAAGCATCGACGGGTTCCATATGTTTAACGAATTGTCGAAGTGCTGCGATATTTTGCCGCATTTTGGCGGGCATCCGATGGCGGCTGGGATGACACTTTCCATTTCCGATGTGGGTGAACTGCGGAAGCGGCTGAATCAACAGGCTGAAGCATTGCCGGAAGAAATCTTTGTGCCGGTGACAAAAATCGGGGCTGAAATTTCTGCCGGTGAAGCAGGGCTGGAAGCGATCAGGGAATTGGCGCTGCTTTCACCTTTTGGCACGGCCAACCCGAAGCCGCTTTTTTTGCTGGACGGGGTGGAATGCCCGCAAACCCGCCAAATCGGCGCGGATGGGAAACATTTAAAACTGCTTTTTTCCGACGGCAAGAATACGCTTGACGGAGTCGGCTTCGGTCTCGGGGATCTCGCCCCCCATATTTCCCCCGGCGCAAAAACTTCCGTTGTCGGGGAATTGTCGATTAACGAGTGGAACAATATCCGCAAACCGCAAATCATTGTGAAGGATGTAAAAATTGACAGCTGGCAATTGTTTGACATCAGGGGACGTAAGCCTTTGAAACAATGGGTGCGGCATGTGCCGGAAGAAGGCCAGGCTTTTATTGTGTTCCAGAAAGAAACGCTGCAAAAATTGCCGCTCGGCGATTACCCGGTCCGCCTTGTGCCAATATCAACTATGGAAGAGGCAAAAGCGTTCGATGCAGGGAATAAAAATATTGTTTTTCTCGATCTTCCCCCCGATGCCGGGATGATGGAAGCCCTGCTCAATGGCGGTGTTCCAAGCAGAATTTATGCGTATTTTTACCATGTACAGGACCATTTTTTCAGCACGTTTCCAACGCGCGACCATTTTAAATGGTTTTACGCTTTTTTGGCAAAAAGGAAAACTTTCAATCTGAAACGGTACGGGGATGAACTGGCGGCCTACCGCGGATGGTCAAGAAATACAATAGATTTCATTTCTCAGGTGTTTTTTGAACTTGATTTTGTTACAATAAATGATGGGCTTATTTCTTTAAAAGCTGTGAATCAAAAACGCGATTTGCAGGAATCTTTTACTTACCAAAGGAAACAAGCACAATATCAAATGGAAAAGGATCTGCTGTACTCATCTTTCCATGAACTGAAGATGTGGTTTGACCATCTAATCAAACCGGCTGTACAGTATGAGGAGGAAACAGCACAATGGATTTAAAACAGTATATTGCCATCGTCCCAAACTGGCCGAAAGATGGCGTTATCTTTAAAGATGTCACGCCTTTGATGAATGACGGCGCGGCATTTAAATACGCGACAGACCAAATTGTCCAATATGCGAAAAACAAAAATATTGATCTGGTGGTCGGCCCGGAAGCGCGCGGATTTATTATCGGGTGCCCTGTTGCATACGAACTCGGCGTCGGATTTGCCCCGGTCCGCAAAGAAGGGAAACTGCCGCGTGAAACGATCCGTGCAGAATATGATTTGGAATACGGGAAAGCGGTGCTTACGATCCACAAAGATGCGATCAAACCGGGCCAGCGCGTGCTTATTACGGATGACCTGCTTGCAACAGGTGGGACGATGCAGGCAACGATCAAACTCGTTGAAGAACTGGGCGGTGTCGTAGCCGGGCTTGCATTTTTAATTGAGCTCAATTATTTGCACGGGCGCGAAAAACTGCAGGGTTATGATATACTTACCCTGATGAAATACGAGAATGAATAATCGCAAGGAAATCGGCAATTTTGTCGATTTCTTTATTTATATGGCTCTATTACATTTTATTGTTGATTATTGCTAATTTCTAAGACTCCTGCGGGAATTGCGGGCAAGAAGAGATCCTCGTGCTGAGGTATCGGGCGAAGAAGCTCGCGACGGTGCGGAAAGCGGGCGGATTTCGCGATGATCAACTTTGATCACAAACATAACCTTTTTTATAAGCCGGTTTAAAATGCCTGAATAGTAAAAAATATGAAAGACTGTTTCATACAAATTTGGATAAAATTCGGCATTTTCCTCTATTTTTTATCTTTATGGATCATTTACTTTACAATCTTTTCATTTTTCATGATAATAATTACAATATGATTTTGCGATAAATCAATTCATATATACATTCCATTTCTATAAAGGTGATTTTTGTATGGCGAATGATCGGATTTTGACCGCCGAAGATGTGATTGAACGGACGAAAAAATACTTAAATGATGAGCATGTGGAATTGGTGCGGCATGCTTACGAGTTCGCCAGAGAAGCGCATATTGACCAGAAGCGCAAATCGGGTGAGCCTTATATTATTCATCCGATCCAGGTGGCCGGGATACTGGCGGATTTGGAGATGGATCCTTCAACCGTTGCAGCCGGTTTTTTGCATGACGTAGTGGAAGATACGGATGTGACGCTTGACCAGCTGAGGGAAGAATTTAATGATGAAGTCGCGATGCTCGTCGACGGGGTGACAAAACTCGGGAAAATCAAATATAAATCGCACGAAGAGCAACAGGCGGAAAACCACCGGAAAATGTTTGTCGCGATGGCGCAGGACATCCGCGTTATTTTAATCAAACTGGCTGACCGCCTGCATAATATGCGCACGTTAAAACATCTTCCCCCTGAGAAGCAGCGGAGAATCGCGAATGAAACCCTTGAAATTTTTGCGCCGCTTGCCCACCGTCTCGGCATTTCTACCATCAAATGGGAACTGGAAGACACCGCGCTCCGTTATTTAAATCCCCAGCAATATTACAGGATTGTCAATTTAATGAAAAGGAAACGTGCCGAGCGCGAACAATATTTGCAAAATGTGATTGAAGAAGTAAAAGAGCGGCTGCAGGATATCAATATCAAAGCTGAAATTTCCGGCAGGCCGAAACATATTTACTCGATTTACCGGAAAATGGTGCAGCAGCATAAGCAGTTCAACGAAATTTACGATCTGCTCGCGGTCAGGATTATTGTCAACAGCATTAAAGACTGTTACGCGGTGCTTGGAATCATCCATACATGCTGGAAGCCGATGCCGGGAAGGTTTAAAGATTATATTGCAATGCCGAAACCGAACATGTACCAATCGCTTCATACGACCGTGATCGGCCCGAAAGGCGAACCGCTTGAAGTGCAGATCCGGACATTCGAAATGCACCGCATCGCTGAGTACGGGGTGGCTGCGCATTGGGCGTATAAAGAAGGCAAAACGGTCAATGAAAAAACGTCTTTTGAGAAAAAATTGTCATGGTTCCGCGAAATTTTGGAGTTTCAAAACGAGTCGGCCAATGCCGAGGAATTTATGGAATCGCTGAAAATCGACTTGTTCTCGGATATGGTGTTTGTGTTTACGCCAAAAGGGGACGTGATTGAACTGCCTTCAGGGTCTGTTCCGATTGATTTCGCTTACCGGATCCACTCGGAAATCGGGAATAAAACGATCGGCGCGAAGGTCAACGGCAAGATGGTGACGCTCGATTATCAGCTGAAAACAGGGGATATTGTCGAAATTTTAACATCGAAGCATTCTTACGGGCCGAGCCTTGACTGGATTAATTTAGCGCAAACTTCCCAGGCGAAAAATAAGATCCGCCAGTTTTTCAAACGGCAGCGGAAAGAAGAAAATATTGAAAAAGGCCGGGAAATGGTCGAAAAAGAAATTCGGGCGCTGGAATTTGATGTAAAAGAAGTGCTTACGTCGGAAAATATAAAACGGGTCGCGGAAAAATTCAATTTTGCGAACGAAGACGATATGTATGCCGCCGTCGGGTACAATGGGATTACTGCAAGCCAAATTGCCAACCGGCTTACGGAAAAATGGCGTAAGCAGCGCGATTCCGAAGAGGCGATTAAAGAAATTGTATCCGAACAAAAGCAGCCTGTAAAACACCGGAAAAGGGATACGGGCGTAACAGTTAAGGGGATCGACAATTTGCTGATCCGCCTTTCCAAATGCTGCAATCCGGTGCCGGGCGACGAAATTGTCGGGTTTATTACAAAAGGGCGCGGTGTTTCCGTCCACCGCGCAGACTGCCCGAATGTGCAGAACGAAGAGGCGCGGAACCGGCTGATCCCGGTGGAGTGGGAAACGGATGCGTCCGACCGCAAAGAGTACAATGTCGATATTGAAATTACCGGTTATGACCGCCGCGGCCTGTTGAATGAGGTGCTCCAGGCCGTTAATGAGACGAAAACGAATATTTCGGCGGTCAGCGGGCGGTCGGACCGCAACAAAATGGCAACCATTATTATGTCGATTTCCATTCAAAACATCAGCCATCTTCACCGAGTGGTGGAAAGGATTAAACATATTCCGGATATTTATTCTGTCAGAAGGATCATGAGTTAAAGGAGTTTAGAAGATGAGGGTTGTACTGCAGCGCAGCAAAGAAGCGCGCGTAACCGTAAACGGGGAAATTGCAGGCAGGATCGAAAATGGTTTTGTCTTGCTCGTCGGAGTTACCCATGAAGATACGGAAAAAGACGCGGCATATTTGGCTGAAAAAATTGTCCATTTGCGTGTATTTGAAGATTGCCAGGGAAAAATGAACTTGTCGCTGCTTGACACGGGTGGAGAGATTCTTTCGGTTTCCCAGTTTACGCTGTACGGGGATTGCCGGAAAGGGCGGCGCCCGAATTTTATGGAAGCGGCCAAGCCTGGTCATGCAGAAAAGATATATAACGAGTTTAACCGGCTGCTCGCGGAAAAAGGCGTCCATGTCGAAACCGGCAGATTCGGGGAAATGATGGATGTCCGGCTGACGAATGACGGGCCGGTCACACTCATTTTGGAAAGCAAATAAACGTTTATACAGAAACTCCGGCAAAGCCGGGGTTTTTTATGCAAGAAGGAAATGTTATATTCGTAATTGATTTTCATAAAATTTCCGGTTATCCAGCGGGGGAAACTGCCCTGGCAGCAGATGAAGAAGTAAAATTGTTTACAACTTATTTTTTAACAAAAATAAGTTGACAACTATCATTCAAATATGCGAAGATAGATTTCGTTAATAATTCGTATGCGAATTATTTTGTACCAAACAATTTATATGCCAAAGGAAGGGGGATACATGGATCTCTGTACGAATGAATTGTTGAGGTCTCTTGCCAAGCTGAATAAAGCCATTCTCCGCGTAGCCACAAAAGATGCGGAACAGCATGGCTTAACAGTAATGCAAATGTTTGCCTTAAATGCCATCAAGTTTCACCCAAACATGCGGTTAAACGAACTGGCTGAAAGTATTCGCTTAACGAACAGTACAGTAAGCGGCATCGTCGACCGGCTGGTTCACCATGGGCTTGTGAACAGAATTCCGTCTGTGAATGACCGGAGGGCCATTGTCCTCTGTTTGACCGATAAGGGGGAACACAAGCTTGATGAGCTTATGAATGGCAACTCTTTATTGAAAAAAAAAATGGATGCAATCGAAAAAGCATATGGGGCGGAATTGAAAAATATGTTGAAGCTCCATGAAGATATGCTGAAGATATTAACATCTGAGGAGGAATAAAGAATACTATGAGCGCAAGACGCATGATTTTATTAAACATCATTATTCTCGTCATTTTGGTTGGCGGCGGTTTTACCGGCTACTACTTCTACAACCGCTCGGTCAGTTATGTGACAACCGATAATGCGTATATTGACGGCCAGCAAGTTACGATTGCCTCCCCTGCAACAGGCAAACTCGTATCATGGAACGGGCAGGAAGGCAAGGAGTTCTCAAAAAATGAAAAAATCGGTACGATCCAGGTCCAAAACGGTACTTCTACTGTAAAAATGGACGTGAAAGCGCCGGCTGACGGCACGATCGTGAAAAACTCCGCAGTGACGAATACGTATGTTTCAGCGGGAACCACGCTTGCGCAAAGCTATAACTTGGATGCTTTATATGTAACGGCTGAAGTAAAAGAAACGGATATCAACGATGTTAAAACCGGCCAGGATGTTGATGTGTATGTGGATGCCTATCCAAATACAAAAATTACCGGAACTGTAGATTCAATTGGAAAAGCGGCTGCCAGCACGTTCTCCCTGATGCCGACGGACAGAAGTTCCGGCAACTACACGAAAGAAACGCAGGTAATTCCTGTGAAAGTGAAGCTTGACAGCTACGGCGGATTGGATTTGGTTCCAGGCATGAATGTGACTGTGCGTATCCATAAGTAGGTGAATCCGATGGAAAAATTTATCGCAGGTTATGTTCTTTTGTCTATTATTTTACTTGTTATTGTTAATTTAGCCATAAGGAACAGGGGCAGGAAGAAAGCAACGGACGTTGCGGAAGCACAGTTTGCCGCACGCCCGCAGCAAATGGCGGAAACGCAGGTTGAGCCGGTTGAAAAAGCCGAAAACGATGTGCCGGCCGTAACAGTTGAAAAGGCTGAAACAAGCGGGCCGGAAAAAAATGGGCCGGATCATTTATTAAATGATGCGGCCCCGGCTGCGCAGGCTTCCATGCCGGCTTCTGCCGCAAGCCGTGCGGAATTGGAAGAAGGGCACGGCAGGGGAAAAATTATCTTTGCCATGATGCTTGGCGCGTTTGTGGCGATATTGAACCAAACGCTTTTAAATGTGGCGATCCCGCACATTATGAATGATTTGAATGTGACGGCGAACACGGTGCAATGGCTGTCGACCGGTTATATGCTTGTAAACGGAATTCTCGTTCCGGTTACTGCATTTATGATCAGCAAATGGGGCACGCGGAAAATGCTGATTACGGCAATTTCTTTATTTACAATCGGCTCCGTTTTGTGTGCAATTTCGACGAATTTTTCGATATTGATGCTCGGCCGTATTGTGCAGGCTGCAGGTGCCGGAATCATCATGCCGCTTATGATGACCGTATTTTTGACCATCTTCCCGCCTGAAAAACGCGGCACCGCGATGGGGATGATGGGGGTAGCTATGATTTTCGCACCGGCAATCGGGCCGACATTATCAGGTTGGTTGATCGGACACTACGATTGGCATATCCTGTTCTGGATCGTTATTCCGTTCGGGGCGATTGATATACTCGTCTCCTTGATCTGGATGAAAGATGTCATGAAAACGACAAACCCGAAAATCGATATTCCGGGCATTATTTTCTCAACACTCGGTTTCGGTTTTCTGCTGTACGGCTTCAGTGAAGCAGGGAATGACAGCTGGGACAGCAAAAAAGTCGTCATTTCCCTGATCATTGCTGCCATCTCGCTCATTTTATTCGTTTGGCGTGAGTTGACGACAGACAAACCAATGCTCGATTTACGCGTATTTAAATATGATATTTTCGCGCTTACGACGGTTGTCAGCATGGTCGTCAATATGGCAATGTTTGCAGGGATGATCTTGCTGCCGATTTATTTGCAAAATATCCGCGGCTTTACGGCGCTTGATTCCGGTTTGCTGATGCTGCCGGGTGCGATTGTGATGGGGATTATGTCCCCGATTTCGGGTTGGCTGTTTGATAAAATGGGTGCCAGGCCGCTCGCTGTTGTTGGTCTGATCATTACGGTCTGGACGACTTACGAATTTACGAAGTTATCGATGACGACTACCTATACCCACATGTTGATGTTGTATGTGCTGCGGAGTTTTGGCATGTCCTTCATCATGATGACGATCATGACGGAAGGGATGAACCAGCTGCCGATCCATTTAACAAGCCACGGGACGGCTGCAGCCAATACCGCCCGTACGGTTGCCGGAAGCCTCGGGACGGCATTTCTTGTCACGGTAATGTCGACACGGTCCGATTTCCATACGGCCAATTATGTCAATGCTTTTTCAAGCATCAATCCATATGTGTCGGCTAAAATCTCTGCGATTGGGCAGGGCTTTGCCCATGCGGCAGGCCTGCCGGCGCAGTACGGCCAAGTGCTCGGGACATACGCCCTTTATAAAAAAGCGGTTGTCAATGCGACGATCAGCGGCATTAATGATGCATTCTTTGTGGCAACTGGAATTGCGGTGTTTGCTTTAATTTTGTCACTTTTTATCAAACGTGCGATGCCCGATCCGACAATCAAGAAATAAAGTTGGTATTAAAAAAGCCGAAGGGGCCCTTTACTTTTTGCCCTTCGGCTTTTTCCTTACTGGAAATACTGCTGCAGCCCGTCATAGATCCCGGTTACCGCCTTCGTTTGGAATGATTTACCCAAAATGAGCTTTTCTTCTTTCGGGTTGCTTAAATACCCGAGCTCAAGCAAGATTGCCGGCTGTTCATTTTCCCGGATCACGTGGAAATCCCCAAACTTTACCCCTCTGTCATTTGTGCCGATCAGCCTGCTTATATTTTTGCTTACAATACTTGCAAGAGTGAAGTCGCGCGGATGGTAGTAATAAGTCGTGTGCCCGGAAATGGATTCATCTTCGGAACTGTCGAAATGGATGCTGACAAAAGCATCAGCATGGTTTGCGTTTGATACGGCCACCCTTTGCGGTAATGATACATAAGTATCGCTGTCACGGGTTAAAATGACTTTGGCGCCCGCGTTTACGAGCTTTTTATACAGGGCATTGGCGGTTTTAAGCGTAACGAGCTTTTCAAGGGTGCCGCCTGCGCCTGTTGTTCCGTTATCAAACCCGCCGTGCCCGGGATCAATTACAATCGTTTTCCCCTTTAATCCCGGGCGGTTTTTCCCTGCCGGCCTGCTTGTTTGGACAACCCAGGAAGCCACATATGCGGTAGCGCCGCTGTTCAGCCGGATTTCATACCAGTCCCCAGCCTGTTTGATCACGGGGTAACTTTCCCCGGCATTGCCGCGGGCGACGGCTGGAGCACTGGATAAAGGCTGGCTGCGCAGGTTTGTGTGATCGTAAAGAAGCTTCACTTTCTCCACGTTTTCTGCTTTTTCTACCTGGTTTTCGTGTTCCACATAATAGCCTGCGACCCATCCGTGCGTGCCATTATCCAGTACGACTTCGTACCAACCGTGGTCGGCGCCGGTAATTTGCAGCCTTGTTCCATAGCTAGCTGTTGCAACAGTTTCGCCATGGAGTGAAGGGGATTTTCGGATGTTCAACTTAGATGCAGCAACGATTGCTGCGCTTAGCCCACCTTCCGCTGCTTCCCCGGTATTTTTGTTTTTGCCGGTGTGCACATACTGGCTGCTTGTCCACCCCGATACAGAGCCACTTTCAATATGCGCCCAGCCGTTATGCATTTCGGTGACAGTTACTTCAATGTTTTTCGCAAGCGAACTCACAACCGGTGCGGTAAGATCCGGACTTTCCCTGACGCGTAAAATATCGGCGGTGACCACCCCCATTTTGGCGGATTGTGTTGTTTTATTGCTGCTTTCTTCCACCAGCCAACCGGCAATCCATCCCGCGTCCCCCGACGGCATGCGGATTTGGCGCCAGTCCCCGTCTTTTTGCAGGACGGCAAATGTTTCATTTTGAAGCGCTTCACCGATGATCGGGTAAGATAACCCTGGGCCGCTCCGGATATACACGATTTCATGGGTGACGGTAACAGTTTCGTTTGCCTTTGCTGATACGGTCCTAAGAGCCGCCGGTGCAACAAGAAAAATAAGCATTACGAAAAGCGCCATCGCCATGATTTTTTTCTTCACATATCCACCCCTCGTCCCTGTTTGAATTGACGGTAATATTTGTGCACTATTCATTATTCGTGGTCCGTAAAAAAACTCCTTTTTTCGGGTAAGAAAAAAATGAAAATAGGGAAAAATAACCTGGAGAAACGGATTTAGACATGCAAAGGAGTGACCAGCAATGAGAGCAGCGGATAAAAATGCGGCAGCAAACAATGCGGTCAACCAATTTTACGGTGTCAATTTCCGTGATGCGGCAAGCGCGGAAATTGAAGCGCTCGATCTTGAATTGGCATCGGAATCTGGATTATCTAGAAGCGGCGTGAAATTGCTGAAAAAAAAGCTGGGCCGGTCGTAACCTAAAAGATGGGGGAATTTTGCCGGTAGCCTTGACAATGGAGGAACCTGCGCGTATCATAATAAAAATAGATGACAAAATTGCAAAAACCGATGACAAAGCAAAGTAATTAAGATACGGGTGAAAAGAGAGGAAATGTCCCAGGCTGAAAACATTTCCGCACCGCGGCTTAATGAACGAACACTTTGTAGGTTCCGTCCTGAACGGGCAACGCTCCAGTAGGGCCGGACGTTACAGGCGTTAACTGTAAAAGTGGAAGCACAATGCTTCAATTAGGGTGGCACCACGGGAAATAAGCTCTCGTCCCTTGTTTCGAACAAGGGACGGGAGTTTTTTATTATACATACATAAGCTCAAGAAGGAGGACGCGATATGGCCATTCAGATTCCGCGGGGTACGCAGGACATCCTGCCGGGTGAAGTGGAAAAATGGAATTATATTGAAAATACGGCAAAAAAAATATGCGAAAATTACCAGTACCGGGAAATTCGGACACCGATTTTCGAATATACGGAGCTTTTCCAAAAAGGGGTCGGCGATACGACGGATATCGTCCAGAAAGAAATGTACACGTTCCGGGACAGGGGGGATCGCAGCCTGACCTTGAGGCCGGAAGGGACGGCGCCGGTCGTGCGTTCATTTATTGAACATAAAATGTTCGGAAACGCTGTCCAGCCGGTCAAATTGTATTACAACGGCCCGATGTTTCGTTACGAACGGCCGCAGGCGGGGCGCTTCCGACAGTTCGTCCAGTTCGGGGTCGAAGCGTTAGGGAGTGAAGACCCGGCCATTGACGCGGAAGTGATTTCGATGGCGATGGAAATCTATCAACAACTGGGCTTGAAAAACTTAAAACTTGTGATCAACAGCCTCGGGGATAAAGAGAGCAGGATGAAGCACCGGGAAGCGCTAATCAGCCATTTTAAACCGCATATCGGCGAATTTTGCACTGACTGCCAAAATCGGCTTGAAAAAAACCCGCTGCGCATTCTTGACTGTAAAAAAGACCATGACCATCCGCTTATGAAAACAGCGCCGTCCATTTTAGATTATCTGAATGAACATTCAAAAGCGTATTTTGATCAGGTGCTGGATTATTTAAACGCGCTCGGCATTGCGTATGAAGTGGATTCGACATTGGTGCGTGGGCTGGATTATTATTACCATACCTGCTTTGAAATTATGAGCAATGCGGAAGGCTTCGGCGCGATTACAACGCTTTGCGGCGGCGGACGTTACAACGGCCTTGTACAGGAAATGGGCGGGCCGGAAACGCCGGGAATCGGCTTTGCGCTCAGCATCGAGCGGCTGCTTGCTGCGCTCGCGGCGGAAGGAATCGAACTGCCGGTTGCCCGCAGCCTGGATTGTTATGTCGTGGCGATCGGCGATGAAACGAAAACGGCCGCTTTTAAACTGCTGCATGCTTTAAGAAGCGAAGGTTTCTCTGCTGACAAAGACTATATGGGGCGCAAAGTAAAAGCGCAATTTAAAGCAGCCGACCGGGTGCAGGCAAAATTCGTTGCGGTTATCGGCGAAGATGAGTTAAAGGAAAATAAAGTCAATGTCAGAAATATGGCGACAGGCGAGCAGAAAGAATTGCCGATTGACGGGTTTATTTCCGAATTTAAAAAAATGGCAAACATGGGGGAAGAATAATGGAAGGACGTTCATATTACTGCGGCGATGTAACAGAACAGCATATAGGAGAAAAAGTGATATTGAAAGGCTGGGTACAGAGAAGGCGCGATTTGGGCGGCCTGATTTTTATCGATTTGCGCGACCGGGCCGGCGTTGTCCAAATCGTATTTAATACGGCCGTATCAAAAGAAGCGTTTGAACTGGCCGAAAAAGTCCGGAATGAATATGTTTTGGAAGTACGGGGGGAAGTCGTTGCACGTTCTGAAAACACGGTCAATCCGAACTTAAAAACCGGCAAAATTGAAATCCAGGCGGAACAGCTTGTGATCATCAACAGCGCGAAAAACCCGCCGTTTATGATTGAAAACCAGACGGATGTTGCGGAAGATGTGCGCCTGAAATACCGTTATCTTGACTTGCGGCGCCCGGTAATGTTTGAAACATTCAAAATGCGCCATGCCATCACAAAGTCGGTACGGAACTTTTTGGATGAAGAAGGGTTTATCGATGTCGAAACCCCGATTTTAACGAAAAGCACCCCGGAAGGCGCGCGCGACTACCTGGTGCCGAGCCGGGTGCATCCAGGGGAATTCTATGCGCTGCCGCAGTCACCGCAATTGTTTAAGCAATTGCTGATGATATCCGGCTTCGACCGCTACTACCAAATTGCCCGCTGCTTCCGCGATGAAGACTTGCGCGCGGACCGGCAGCCGGAATTCACGCAGATCGATATCGAAACGAGTTTCATGAGCCAGGAAGATATTTTGGCGATGACGGAAAGAATGATCAAACGCCTCATGAAAGAAGTGAAAAATATTGATATCGAAACGCCGCTGCAGAGGCTGACGTACGAAGAAGCGATGAACCGTTACGGCACTGATAAACCGGATACGCGCTTCGGGATGGAGCTGGTTGATCTTTCGGAAACCGTCAAAAATTCCAAATTTAAAGTGTTTGCCTCTGCTGTAAGCGCGGGCGGCCAGGTGAAAGCCATCAATGCAAAAGGAGCGGCAGGCAAGTATTCCAGAAAAGACATCGATGCACTCGCGGAATTCGCTGGCCGTTACGGCGCAAAAGGCTTGGCGTGGCTGAAAATGGAAGAAGAAGGCCTTAAAGGTCCAGTCGCTAAATTTTTTACGGAAGAAGAACAGGCGCAGATTGCTGCCATTACAGAAGCCAAAGCAGGAGACCTCCTGCTGTTTGTAGCAGACAAAAAATCAGTTGTCGCGAACGCGCTCGGGGCGCTGCGGAACAAACTCGGCAAAGAACTTGACCTGATTGACGAGTCAAAATTTAACTTCCTGTGGGTAACGGACTGGCCACTTCTTGAGTACGACGAAGAAGAAGGGCGCTATACGGCGGCTCACCATCCGTTCACAATGCCGTTCCGTGAAGATATCGATAAGCTTGAAACCGATCCGGCAAGCGTCAAAGCGCAAGCCTATGACATTGTGTTAAACGGGTATGAACTTGGCGGCGGATCGCTCAGAATTTACGAGCGTGACGTACAGGAAAAAATGTTCAAGGCGCTTGGCTTCTCAAAAGAACAGGCCCAGGCCCAGTTCGGCTTTTTGCTTGATGCATTTGACTACGGCACACCGCCGCACGGGGGCATTGCATTGGGCCTGGACCGGATCGTTATGTTGCTCGCCGGCCGCTCCAACTTACGCGATACAATTGCATTTCCGAAGACGGCCAGCGCAAGCTGCCTGCTGACGGATGCGCCGGGTCCGGTCAGCGATTTGCAGCTGGATGCATTGCAATTGGAATTAAATTTGAAAAAATGAAACAAAAGTCCGGTGACGGTGAAAACAATTCCATTTGAAAACCGGCGGGAAAAATGATAATATATATACAAGTTGAATGGGTCCTGATGTGTTCGTATATGAGCCTTATCGTTTTGACCGAACACTTCATTTCAGGGAGCCGGAGTCTTCAGGCGGCGTACATGCCTTTTCCCGGGGACGTATAAAACCTGAAGCAGGGCACCCACCTGCTTGAGAGCGGGATCAAAACCAAGGATTGCAACAACGGCACATTCGGGACTCATTCCGCTTTTACCCCTCTTGAAAGAAGAGGGTTTTTTATTTTATTTCAGGAAAAACCGCTGGTGGTCGCAAAATTGACGGGGCTTACCCGGGAAGCGGATTTCGCGCCCAGCAACAATGTGAGACCATATAGCAGGAAAAGAAGGAAATTTCGTGGAACTTACAATTTTTGACCGTGCCAACCGCTTTCTCGGCAAAATGATGCCGGTTTTCATACCCGGAAGCCTGATCATCGGGATGGTTTTCGGGTATCGCATCACAGGCTTCCTGTTTTTGGTGCCGTGGCTGTTTGCCTTTATGACATTTACCGGCAGCATCGGTTCGACGTTTAAGCAGCTTGGGGCCGTTGTCCGCCGTCCGTTTCCGATCGTGCTCGCATTGGCGGTGCTGCACGTGCTTATGCCCCTTTATGCATACGGTGTGGGCCATTTGTTTTTTCAACATCATCCATTAACCATTACCGGTTTTTTACTCTCGGTAGCAATTCCGACCGGCGTGACAAGCTTTGTGTGGGCCATGATGCAAAGAGGGAATATCCCGCTTGTTTTAACGGTGATTTTATTGGATACACTGCTCTCTCCGCTCATTGTGCCGCTGACTTTGCTGCTGTTTGTCGGTAAAAGCGTGCATATTGATGCCTGGCCGCTGATGCAGGATCTTTTTACAATGATTGTTATTCCATCCCTGCTCGGTATTCTGCTCAGCCAGTGGACATCGATGGAAACACAGCGAAAGGCTGCTTCAATCCTTTCCCCGTTTTCCAAAATTGGGATGTTTCTTGTTGTCATGATCAACGGCGGTGTTGTATCGCCGTATCTCAAGCACTTGAATGCCCATGTACTGTTTATAATCTTAACGGTCTTGTTCATCTCGGCATCCGGCTATTTTTTAAGCTGGATCACCGGGGCCGTTTTCCATCTGGATCGGGATATGATCGTGACGCTGACTTACAGCGGCGGGATGCGCAATATCAGCGCAGGCTCGGTTATTGCTGTTTCGTTTTTTCCGGCCCAGGTTGTACTGCCGGTCATCTCGGGCATGCTGTTTCAGCAGGTGCTCGCTTCCTTTTATGGCCAGCTGCTTACCCGGTTTTACAGCAACCGTCGTGAAGGCGAAAACAAAACGTTGGAACGTGAGACTTTACCGTAAAATATTGCATTCCTGCCCTTTTTTGGATAATCTATGGAAGAAGTAAGTATGTTTGGAGATGATGAAGATGCTGAACCAGTTTTCACGGAATGAACTGGCGATCGGGCAGGAAGGATTGCGAAAGCTGAAAAACAGCACCGTCGCCGTTCTCGGGGTCGGGGGCGTGGGATCGTTTGCGGTTGAAGCCCTTGCCAGATCGGCGATAGGAAAACTGATCCTTGTTGATAAAGACGATGTCGATATCACAAATATCAACCGCCAAATCCCGTCGCTGCTTTCTACCATCGGCCAGCCGAAAGCCGATCTGATGAAAAAACGCATTGCCGATATTAACCCGGAGTGCGAAGTCATTTCTTTAAAAATGTTTTATACGGAAGAAACGTATGAACAGTTTTTTGCATACAACCCCGATTATGTCGTGGATGCTTCTGATACGATTATTTACAAAGTGCATTTAATGAAGGAATGCCTGAAACGGAACATAAAAATCATTTCCAGCATGGGGGCGGCCAATAAAATGGATCCGACGCGGCTCAGGATTGCCGATATTTCCGAAACGCACACTGATCCGATTGCCCGAGTTGTGCGGCTGAAACTGCGGAAAGAAGGCATCCGGAAAGGAATTCCTGTCGTGTTTTCCGATGAAAGCCCGATTGTAATCCGCGAAGATGTCCGCAAAGTGGTCGGGAATGACAATGCGGAGATCCGGAAAGCGCAAATGCCGCCTTCGTCAAACGCATTTGTCCCGTCAACAGCCGGCCTTTTTATGGCAAGCTATGTCGTCCGTGATATTCTGAAAGACATTCCGATCAAACGGGTGAAAGACGAAAAGTAAACGTAAAAACCGCTTTCCATGGCGGTTTTGTTGAAAAGGTTCTGTTAAATTTAATAGGTCCCGTTAGCAATCTTACATTGACGCGCTATTCTTGGGATTTCTGCGGGAAAAGCGGGTTAATAGAGGCACCTCGGTAAAACAATAATATGTAAGCCTGTTAAATTCCGACGATAATAAAATTTATGTATGGGGAAGCACTCATTTGCTTCCCCTTTGTTGGTTTAATCATTCCTGCGGTAACGTACAGACCACATGCTTCCGTTTTTCCACTGTTCTTCTACCATCTGGTAACGGTCGCAACTGCTGCGTTTCCCGGAAGTGTGGCGTTTTCTGCTTGAAGTATGACATTTTCTAGAAGTATGACATTTTCTAGAAGTATTGCGTTTTCTAGAAGTATTGCGTTTTCTGGAAGTATTGCGTTTTCTGGAAGTATTGTGTTTTCTGGAAGTGCAGCGTTTTCTAGAAGTATTGCGTTTTCTAGAAGTATTGCGTTTTCTGGAAGTATTGCGTTTTCTAGAAGTATTGCGTTTTCTGGAAGTATTGCGTTTTCTAGAAGTATTGTGTTTTCTGCTAGAAGTATGACGCTTTCTGGAAGTATTGCAGCTCCTATTGCGAGAGGTATTCCTGTTCCTGGAAGTGCTCCTGTTGCGTGAAGTATTGCGGTGATGGCTGCTGCATTCACATTCGCAGGTGCATTTGCAGCGTTTCCGTTTCCTGTCCCTTCCCGGATCCTGATACATATACTCGTCGAGACCATTTTGTGTCACTTCGTCTACCCCTGCCTGAATATCTTCACGTGAATAGCGGCTCATAGATTTCCCTCCTTTTCATTAGAGCCAAATCCATTAAAACTTGACTCTTTTCTTTACTATCTTACGTGAAATTCTTAACAGTGCGATATGACAAATATGTAAATTGAAAAAAATAGATAAATACCTTCATCGTTATTGGAGGAGCGGAAAGAACTGTTTTTACCCGAAAGCCCATGCCAATTATTGTCTATCCCTCATAAAATTTAACGGGGGGAGATCAATGAAAGCTATTAAAATACCTGTTTATCAAATTTACATCCATCCAATGGATTTACGGGAATTAAAAAAGGATGTTTGGAATGACGAAACGCTTCCGGCAAAACTGACGGTTGGAAAAAAACGGTACGATATCGATATAGCGTACCGTGGATCCCATATCCGTGATTTTCCGAAAAAATCTTATTATGTTTCTTTTTACGGCAGAAAAACTTTCCGGGGGGCGAAAGAAATCCATCTGAATGGGGAATACAAAGATCCTTCATTAATTAGAAATAAACTGTCCCTCGATTTTTTTTCGGATATTGGCGTTCTTTCCCCGCGTTCACGGCATGTTTTTTTAAAAGTAAATGGCAAAACAGAAGGAATTTATCTGGAACTGGAATCTGTCGATGAAAATTTTTTGGCAAAAAGGGGACTTCCAAACGGTCCCATTTATTACGCGATTGATGGTGATGCGAATTTCTCGCTGATGAGCGATCTTGATAAAGATGTAAAATCTTCCCTTTTATCCGGTTATGAAAGGAAGACGGGAACGGCAGAAGACAGCAACCACCTCGAAACATTTATTTATAAGATTAACACAATGCTGGAACTGGAGTTTGAGAAGGAAATCGGAAAATATTTAAATATAGACCGGTATCTCCGCTGGCTTGCGGGTGTTATTTTCACCCAAAACTACGACGGTTTTGTGCACAATTATGCATTCTATCAAAATCGTGATACAGGCCTTTTCGAGATGATCCCGTGGGATTACGATGCAACTTGGGGTCGTGATGTGAATGGAAAACGGATGGAAGAAGATTATGTCCCGCTGGAGGGTTATAATACCTTAACGGCCCGTATTCTGAATGTAACGGCTTTTCAGAAACAGTACCGTGACATATTATCCGAGATTTTACAGCACCAGTTTACCATTGATTTTATCAAGCCAAAAGTAGACGGCATGTACAAAGATCTGTACAGCTGTATCGCGCTTGATCCGTATAAAGACAAAACGGAATGGCTAGGGGAGCCGGAACTGATTTATCAATATATTGCGGCAAGGAGTGCGTATATACGCGAACAGCTTGCCAAGCTCGGCTGGTAAAACAGTAGGTAACTGCTGATTTTGGAGAAACTAGGGAGAATGCCAATGCAAAAAAGAGCCGTGCCACGTATGATTATGATGTATCTACCTTCCAAGGATAAACATTCCGGAGGATAATCTATCTATTAAGGGGGAACATCATGAGCAAAGACTTCATTCCATCATCTTTGTTGGGGAGGACCGTAACAATCTACAGGGGAGGGCCTGAATCGAAAACAGGCGTGTTGCTTGATATCCAGGACGATTATGTAACGCTCGCTACCGAAAAAGACATCATCTATTATCAAACCCGACATATCCAAAGCATCAGCGAAAATTCAAAAAGAAACGCAGGGCAAATGAATACGGAGCGGGATAGCGAAAAGGAGTGCAGGTGTGCGCAGGACTTTTTTTCGCTTCTCGAAACGATGGTAAACCAGGCGATCCAAGTGAATCAGGGCGGCCCAGAGTCGAGGCTAGGCATATTGCTTGCTGTCGGCGAAGATTATATTGTGCTGTGGACAAAGGAAGACGGCACCGTATACTACAATCTGGAACATATTAAAAGCGTAGCGGAACGGGAAATGACGAAATATTTGGAAAATGGGAAGGTAGATTTCGTCCTGGCGCCGCACTTTTCTTCTTTGTTTAAAATTTTTAACCACCAGTGGGTATCGATTAACCGGAACGGGCCTGAGGCGATTGAAGGAATTTTAACTGAAAATTCCAGCGGCTTGTATACCCTTGTCCACAATGAAGAATTATTTCGGATTCATCCGTTCCATGTGAAAAGCATCAGCGTCGGTGCGAAGGGAGCTGGTAAGCAGGAACAAAACAAAGAAAATGAGAGCAGTTCCGGCACCAAGGATGATGATGAATCCTCTTCATCCAGTTCGTCCAGTTCATCGAGTTCATCCAGTTCATCCGTCTCCTATTACGGGGATACAGAATCAAGTGGCGACCGTAATAGCGTTAGCAGCGATGACTATTATGAGGATACAGAATCAAGCGGCTCCTACAGCGAATCATCATCCTCTTCATCCTCATCAGACTGGGAATCTTCTGCTTATTCAAATAACCTTTCCCCTATCCGGGAAACTGTTGTACAATCGAAAAACTATGTATGGAAAACAAAATAACGGCAAATTCGAAGAAAAAGGAGGTGGCAAATGGGAATAGAGCAGCATCTTGGCAGTGAAATCGAGATCCTTTTATCCGGCAACTTAATACTGTCCGGGAACCTTATCGATGTCGGAGCGGATCTTCTGATTTTGTATGACGGAAACGAATACCTATATATTCCTTTTGTCCATATTCATAAACTGAAAGAAAAAACAGAAAAAAATATCTTCGGAGAAACAACGCCTTCAGAACAGGAACTGGGGAAAAATGAACCTGTTTCCTACCGCAAAATTTTGATGAACGCAAAAGGGATGTTTGTCAAACTTATTTTATCCGAAAATCAAATCTTATATGGCTATATTGCCAGTGTCCTGAATGATTATTTTGTTTTTTACTCGCCGGTTTATAAAACGATTTTGGTATCGATGCAGCATGTAAAATGGCTCACGCCGTATCCGGCTAGACAAACCCCATACAGCCTGTCCGATGAAGATTTGCCGGTGAAGCCGATTAATCAGCCTTTTGCACGGTCATTTGAAGAACAGTTGAAAAAATATGAGGGCTCGCTGGTTATATTTGACCTCGATACCTCGTCCGACAAAACGGGTGTACTGAAAAAACTGGACCAAAATATCGCAGAGCTGGCGAATGCTTATGGGGAAACCGTTTATTTAAAACTCGCACATATCAAATGCGCTTATGCAGCCAACTCCGGAACGTGACCGGAAAAACCCGGCGCTTGTCGAATAAGCGCCGGGCCGGTTTTTTAATAGAACAGGCGCAGCCATCCGTATAATAAGAACAAGGTAGCCAAAACAGTGGGCAGAATGGTGACAAAAGTGATGCGGATATACTCTCTCCAGTGGAATTTGATATGATTAATTTTCAGAATATGCAGCCAGATTAAAGTAGCCAGTGTCCCGATAGGCAGAATCAGCGAGCCAATATCGCTGCCAATTATACTTGCCATATAGGCTGTCTGCAGGTGAGCCGGTTGAAGGTCCATATGGGTAATCGTAAGGGTACTGACCATTAAGGCAGGATGGTTATTGAATAAGTTTGATAGCACTGTCACAAGCGCCCCCATCGCTATCGTACTGTGCATCATGTTTTCGCTAAGCAACGGTTGTAAGCCTGTTGCAAGCAGTCGCGTCAGCCCGGCATGATGGAGGCCGTAGATCATCATATACATGCTGAATGCAAAGACGAAGATATGCCATGGTGTTTTTTTCAGTACATCAAGCGGGGATTTTTTTAACACCAGGTAGCGCCATGTTAAAATGGCTGCTGAACCGGTGGCGGCTACAATCCATATTGGAATGCCCCAAAACGAAGCGGCGAACAGCCCGATCCTGAGCACGAGGACAAATAGAAGCACGCTGATCATCATGCGCTGCCGTTTCTGTTCCGGCGGCATTTTTTTTGGTTCATGATGCCTGTCCCGGAGCGGATGGGCACGATAATGCAAAGGAGATTTTGCATGCGGGTCCGGCAATGTTTTCGGGATTCTTTTATAAAGCACTGCATACAATAAAAGCGCTAGGAAAATCAAGCCTGCCAGGCACGGTATGAGCATCATTTCTGTCTGTGCGTATAAATCGAGGCCGATCATTTGCAGCGCGATCAAATTGACGACATTGCTGACGCCGATCGGGGCGCTTGATGCGGTTGCGATAATGGCACCGCTGATCAAATAAGGAATTTGCTCGTGTTTTTTTAAGCCGATTTTTTTGAATAGCAGAATGAGAATCGGGGTGGTGATTAAGATACTGCCGTCGTTGTTGAAAAAGAGCGTCATCAGGAAGCAAAGGAAATTAATCAGCCAAAACAGCCGGATGCCTGATCCTTTTGCATAGCTTTGCAGTTTATCCGTTATCCAGTGGAAAAAGCCGAAACTTTGCAGAGCGATGGCCATGACCATGGTTGCAATGATCGTAATCGCAGCGCCCGATACGTGTTCGGCGATATCCGCCAGGTCGGACAGATTGACGCTTCCGATAGCAAACATGAGCAAGCCGCCGATCAATGCAGGGACCGCTTCATTTAAACCGTTCGGCCGCCAAAGTATAAACGCCATCGCTGCTAAAAAAGTAAATACTGTGGCAAGAGCAGTGAAAAGATCCATCTTTTCACCCCATTTCTGTCGTCCATTCTTTTCGGTATACTACTCCAGCAGTATTCGTCTTTGTTATATGATACGTTCCGGGGGAGATTTGAACTGGTCTTTTTACCAGTAACTACTAAAAATCCACTTCTATCTTTTGGGGAAAACAGCCCTTTGGTAGAGCCGTTGATGCACGGCAACCGGGCAGGCAAGAATTGAGGAATAAAAAAGCCGGCCCGCTCAAGTGAAAAGCGGGTCAGCTGCCTTTTTTGCTCTTTTCGATTTTTTCGTAAACAGCTGCGAGCGCACTTTCAAATTTTCCGGTTTTTTTCGGTTCGTAATAATGGGCGTTTTTGATCGTGTCCGGTAAATACTGCTGTTTTACCCAGCCGTTTTCAAAATCATGCGGGTATTTGTAGCCGACGCCCCGCCCCAAAAGTTTGGCGCTTTTGTAATGGGCGTCTTTTAAATGGGCGGGCACTTCCCCGCTTTTTCCGGCGCGGATGTCAGCCAGCGCGGCGTCAATTGCCATGATCGCGGAATTGGATTTTGGCGACAGGCATAATTCGATCACGGCGGCCGCGAGCGGAATGCGTGCTTCCGGGAATCCGAGTTTCTCCGCAGCCTGTACGGCGGCAAGCGTGCGAGCGCCTGCCTGCGGGCTCGCGAGGCCGATATCTTCGTAGGCTATCACAAGCAGCCTTCTCGCAATGCTTGGCAGGTCGCCTGCTTCAATGAGTCTGCCCAAATAATGGAGGGCGGCATTGGCGTCGCTGCCGCGGATCGATTTTTGAAAAGCGCTCAGCACATCATAATGCGCATCGCCGTCTTTATCATGGGCGAGGCTTTTTTTCTGCATGCATTCTTCGGCAATATCCAATGTGATATGGATTGCGCCGCTATCGCCGGGCTCACTGGAGAACACCGCCAGTTCAAGTGCGTTTAAAGCACTGCGCACGTCTCCGTTGCTCGCTTGTGCAAAATGGTCGAATGCATCGTCATCAATTTTTACATTGTATTTTCCAAGACCCCTGTCGGCATCATCCAACGCGCGCTTTAAGGCCAGCTTCATTTCATCAAGCGAAAGCGGATAAAGTTCAAAAATCTGGCAGCGGCTGCGGATCGCCGGGTTAATGGCATGGTAAGGGTTGCTTGTGGTTGCCCCTATTAGGACGATCATGCCGGACTCTAAATAAGGGAGCAAAAAATCCTGCTTCGCTTTATCCAAACGGTGCACTTCGTCCAAAAGCAGGATGACTTTCCCGCTCATTTTCGCCTCGGCCGCAACGATTTCCATATCTTTTTTATTGTTCGTTACCGCATTTAACGTGCGGAAAGCGTATTTTGTGCTGCCGGCAATGGCGCTTGCAATCGAGGTTTTGCCGACTCCGGGCGGACCGTACAAAATCATGGAAGAAAGCTGCCTTGCTTTCACCATCCGGTAAATGATTTTGTTTTTGCCGACCAAGTGCTGCTGCCCGATCACTTCTTCGATCGTCCTCGGCCGCATCCGGTAAGCAAGTGGCTGGTCTTTCATAGCGATCTCTCCAAACTGTCTCTTGTACCATTATCTTACCAGATTTTGCGGGCGTGCGAAAAGCAATGCCGCTTGGGGGATTGTAATGCTGATTGCGAAGATCTCACCCGGCATAAGTTTTTTCCGACCGCGATGATAAAATGTGCAGCAATAAGCAAATCTTTTTTTTTGCGAATATTGCGCATGGCTTGGTCATTTACGCTTTTTCTAGTAAATTAAACATGTACTTTGTTGTTTTTTGCTATAATGGTTGTGAGGCTGTATCGTGAACGGTTTTACATAAGGAATTTAGAAGGATTCCGGCAAAGATAGTACTTCATTGTGATCAGCCTGTTTATGGCTCTTAGAAAAGATGGAAGTATTGGAAGGTGAGTTCGATGTTACTGGAAAATAAAGTTGCCGTCATTACAGGCGGCGCTTCCGGGATCGGTGAGGCGACCGCCAAGCTTTTTGCCAATGAAGGTGCAAAAGTGGTGATTGGCGATGTTGCGGAATCAAAAATCACGGTTGCGGATAAAATTAAGGAAGCCGGAGGGGAAGCAATTTTTGTCCATTGTGACGTGTCCGATAAATACAGCGTGAGGCATCTGATGGAAAGGGCGACGGATGCATACGGAAAACTTGACATCTTGGTAGCGTGTGCCGGCATTCCTGAAAAGCACGGGCCTGTCCATGAGCTGGATCAGGACTACTGGCAAAAAGTGCTGGATATTAACTTAACCGGCGTGATGCTTTCCAATAAATATGCCATTCCGTATATGCTGAAAAACGGCTCGGGCGCGATTGTCAATATGGGTTCGTTTATGGCCCACGTCGGCATCACCAACAGTGCGGCTTATTCCGCCGCAAAAGCTGCGGTTGTCAACTTGACGCGTGCAGAAGCGGTTACTTACGCAAAACGGGGAATCCGCGTGAACAGTGTCTCTCCGGGTACGACAGATTCGCCGGCACTAAAATATTTCACAAAAGAACAAATTCAGGAAGTGATTGATCATAATCCGATGGGCAGGCTTGGCAGGCCGGAAGAAATCGCCAACGCCGTCCTGTTTCTTGTAAGTGATCACGCATCTTTTATTACCGGCACAGATCTCCATGTGGACGGCGGATATACAGCCCAATAAAAAGCGGAACACCATTCGATTTTCCGGATGGTGTTTTTGTTTGGTGAAGCGGGGGTACGGCAGCGTATCAATGTCGGGAAACCGCGGGCAGCCTTATTTCGGGTTTCGCCTGTTTCACATTATCCTGATTACTATGCTATAATATGTTAAGCTGAGAACGAGTGTGTGTGTGAATAAAACGTGAATCGCAAAGGGAATGTTGACAATTATTGGGCAATTTTTATGGTTGCTTGCTCGTTTATTGATCGTATCCGTTTTGGGTGCGGGCGCTTCGTACTGCGCCTCATGACGGACGGTGTGAACATTTCACCCCGCCCAACGCTACGTTGCCGGATTTGCCCTACCGGAGTGCGGTGGCTTATGGGAAATTGGATGAAAAAGTAATAAGCGGAAAGAGGTGTGCATGATGAAAATTTCAACAAAAGGCCGCTACGGGTTAACAATTATGATTGAACTGGCGAAAAGATACGGCGAAGGGCCGACATCTTTAAAATCGATTGCCCATAGCCAGGATTTATCCGAGCATTATTTGGAGCAACTGATTTCGCCACTCCGCAATGCCGGGTTTGTAAAAAGTATCCGCGGCGCTTACGGCGGCTATGTTTTAACGAAAAAACCTTCCCAAATCACAGCCGGCGATGTGATCCGCGTCCTTGAGGGCCCGATCACGCCTGTAGAAGGCATAGAAGATGAAGAACCGGTCAAACGCCAGCTTTGGATCCGGATCCGGGATGCGGTCAAAGACGTCCTGGACAGTACAACGATTGAAGATTTGGCAAAATACCGGGAAGATACCGAACCAGATGCTTACATGTATTATATTTAATTATTTGGGGTGTAAAGAGTGGAAAAAATCTATTTGGACCATGCGGCTACTTCCCCTGTCCATCCGCAGGCTGCGGAAAAAATGATGCAGGTGCTCACCACTTCGTTTGGGAATGCATCAAGCATCCACGCTTTCGGCAGGGAAGCGCGCCGCATATTGGATGAAGCGCGCCAAACGATTGCAGATAGCATCGGCGCGCAATTTAGTGAAATTATTTTTACAAGCGGCGGGACGGAAGCGGACAACTATGCGATTCTCGGCACGGCGGAAGCAGCTGCGGATAAAGGCAGGCATATTATTTCCACAGCAATCGAGCACCATGCAGTTTTGCATACAATGGAATATTTGGAGTCAAAAGGATACGACGTGACATATTTGCAGCCGGATGAAACAGGAAGGATCCGGGCAAAAGACGTGCAAAAAGCGCTCAGGGATGATACAATTCTCGTCAGCGTCATGTATGGAAATAATGAAGTGGGGACGATCCAGCCGATAGCGGAAATCGGCGAAATGTTGAGAAACCACCAGGCTTATTTCCACACCGATGCGGTCCAAGCATACGGGTTGGTAAAATTAGACGTAAATGCCCTGAACGTGGACATGTTGTCGGTCTCGGCGCATAAAATCGGCGGGCCGAAGGGAATCGGATTTTTATATGTGCGGAACGGCACGAAACTGAAAAACCGAAATTTCGGCGGCGAACAGGAACTGAAACGGCGCCCGGGGACGGAAAATATTGCGTCAATTGCCGGATTCGCCGAAGCGGTAAAAATTGTGCAGCGTTCGCTTCCTGAAAAGCAGCAGCAATATAACGCTTTTAAATTTAAATTTATGGAAATTTTACGGCAGGAAAAGGTTGAATTTCTCCTGAATGGCAATGCGGAGGAGGCATTGCCGCACGTGCTCAATCTTAGTTTTCCGAAGACGGATGTTGAGTCGATGCTTGTGAGTCTCGATATGGCGGGGATCGCTGCCTCGAGCGGTTCGGCCTGTACAGCCGGATCGATTGAACCATCGCATGTGCTCGTTGCAATGTTCGGGAAAAATTCGGAACGTCTCCACAATTCGATCCGCTTCAGCTTCGGAATCGCAAACACGATGGAGCTGGTGGAAACGGCCGCCCGCAAAACTGCGGAAATTGTACGTAGGTTCCAGCAAAAATAGAAAAGAGGAGGCATTATGAAAAAAGCACCTAAAGATACAAGGGTTGTTGTCGGCATGTCGGGCGGCGTTGACTCATCCGTTGCCGCTTACCTGCTCAAGCAGCAGGGCTATGATGTGATCGGCATTTTTATGAAAAACTGGGACGATACCGATGAAAACGGCGTCTGCACAGCGACGGAAGACTATAATGATGTCATCCGCGTCTGCAACCAGATCGGCATCCCTTATTATGCAGTGAATTTTGAAAAACAATATTGGGATAAAGTTTTTACGTATTTCCTTGATGAATATAGGGCAGGGCGAACGCCGAACCCGGATGTGATGTGCAATAAAGAAATTAAGTTTAAGGCATTTCTTGAACACGCCCTGAACCTTGGCGCAGATTTTCTGGCGACCGGGCATTACGCACGCGTCGCTTACCGGGACGGCGAATATAAAATGTTGCGCGGCGTGGACGGGAATAAAGACCAGACATACTTCTTGAACCAACTACAGCAGCACCAATTGGAACGTGTCATGTTCCCGATCGGGGACCTTGAAAAGCCGCGCGTACGCGAAATTGCGAAAGAAGCCGGTCTGGCCACGGCAAACAAAAAAGACAGCACCGGCATCTGTTTTATTGGTGAACGCAATTTCAAAGAATTTTTAAGCAACTACCTACCAGCACAAAAAGGCTTGATGAAAACGCTGGGCGGCAAAGTGATGGGCGAGCATGAAGGATTGATGTACTATACGATCGGCCAGCGCCACGGCCTCGGCATCGGCGGGTCCGGAGAGCCTTGGTTTGTTGTCGGCAAAAACCTCAAAGAAAATGTCCTTTACGTGGAACAGGGCTTCCATCATCCTTCCCTTTATTCCGATTATATGATCGGTGTAAATGCCAGCTGGGTGTCGGATACTAAGCTCCCTGCCGAATTCAAGTGCACGGCGAAGTTCCGTTACCGCCAACCGGACCAGAAAGTAACGGTCCAAGTGCTCGGCGGCAATAAAGTCAAGGTCATTTACGACGAACCGGTGCGCGCCGTCACCCCCGGCCAGGCCGTTGTTTTCTACAATGGCGACGAATGCCTTGGAGGTGCCACAATCGACAAAGTTTATAAAAACAAAGAACAGCTGGAATATGTTGGCTGAACACACAATGCACACAGAATTTTTGGATTCTGTGTGCATTGTTTTTTGGGGGAGGAAAATGGTATGGGTACCCGTTTTGAGGAGGGCATAAATGCCAAAGGGATTAAAAAGAAGAGTCTTTTGGTCCGTATGAGATTTGTATAGACCGCTTTAATGCCGCTTACGGGATATGGCCTTTAGATCCTTTTAGCAATATTGAAATCGGTAACCGCTCCATTTCTCATACATACACAGGTTTTTGCTTTTTTATGCTATAATGCAAGTATCATCAAACAGGAGTGTACCCAAATATGGACAAGCATCAACTTGGCATGAAAGCATTGCAGGAAAAGAAACTCGAAGCAGCGCTCAAATGGTTTAATGAAGCAATTGAAGAAAACCCGGATGATCCGCTCGGCTACATCCATTTCGGCGATGTGCTGCTCGCGGCCGGTGAATGGGAAAAAGCGCAAATTTTTTACCATAAAGCACTCGAATTAAAAGAAATGCCAGCACCATTCTACAGCCTCGGCACAATCCATTACCAGCAGGGGCATTACGAAGAGGCAGCCGGATATTTTGAAAAAGCGCTCAGGAACGGCCTACAAGACAAAGATACCCACTTTATGCTCGGCATGTGTTTTATGATGCTGGACAACCCGCGCTTCGCGATACCGTACCTGCAAAGGAGCGTTGAACTGGATGGAGACGACACGGAAGCAAGGTTCCAGTACGCGCTTTCCCTTGTAAAATCCAACCTTGCCGGCGAAGCGCTGGAACAATTCCAAAAGGTTCTCGAGGCAGAGCCTGAGCATACGGATGCTTTATACAATGCCGGTGCCATTTATATGCAATTTTACGGGCAGCTGGATGAAGCGCTCCGCTATTTCCAAAAAGCGGTGGACATTCAACCGGACCATCTGCTGGCCGGTTACGGCATCAAAATGGCCGCTAAATTAAAGGAAATTGGTGCGCAGTAAGGTGGTTGAATTGGAAAAACAGCATGCGATGGATTTATTCCAGGACCAGGAAAAATTTATAAAAGGGAAGCATCTCGTCACCATATTCCACAACGAGCAAAATTTGTATTCGGTCATTCGCGTGCGGATTGAAGAGACAAACGTTGAACTGGAAGAAAAGGAAACGGTGATTACCGGTTATTTTCCGCGCATCCACGAGCAGGAGACATACACGTTCTTCGGAAAAATGCAGGAACACCCGAAATTCGGCCTTCAGTTCCATGCGGACCGCTTCCAAAAAGAAATCCCTAATACAAAGCAGGGCGTCGTCGAGTACCTTTCAAGCGATTTGTTTAATGGTATCGGCAAGAAAACGGCGGAACGGATTGTCGAGGCGCTCGGGGAAAATGCGATCAGCAAAATTCTGGAAGATCCGTCCGTCCTCGATCAAGTTCCAAAACTCGCTGCGGACAAAGCGCAGCTGATCCATGATACATTAGTCGAAAACCAGGGGCTTGAGCGTGTTATGATCGGGCTGGCGCAGTACGGCTTCGGCCCGCAAATCGCGATGCGCATCTATCAGGTTTACCAGGATCAGGCGCTTGAGATCATTGCACAAAATCCGTACCGGCTTGTAGATGATATCGATGGTATCGGGTTCGGGCGCGCCGATGAACTCGGCAGGCAGATTGGTATCAGCGGAACGCATCCGCACCGCATCCAGGCCGGCTGCCGCTATACGCTTGAAATGGAAAGCATGCAAAACGGGCATGTGTACGTCAATAAAGAAGAACTGGCACGGGATGTAAAAGCGCTTTTGGAAGAATATCAAAATGTTGAGATCCCCCTTGACTCCGTTGAGACTGAACTCTTAAAACTCGAGGAGGAAAGCAAGGTCGTCATTGAAGGCGATAAAGTGTACCTTCCGTCGCTTTATTTCTCAGAAAAAGGCATTGCCTCCAATATTGAGCGCATCATGTCACAAACAGAGTACGAAGATCAATTTCCGGAATCCGAATTTCTGCTTGCCCTCGGCGAGCTGGAAGAACGGATTGGCGTCGAATATGCGCCGTCACAAAAAGAAGCGATCCAAAAAGCGCTGATGAGCCCGATGATGATTTTAACCGGCGGGCCGGGCACCGGGAAAACGACGGTCATTAAAGGCATTGTTGAGCTGTACGGGGAACTCCACGGTATTTCGCTCGACCCGAAAACGTACAAAAAAGACGAGGTTTTCCCGATTTTGCTCGCGGCACCGACGGGAAGGGCCGCCAAAAGGATGTCGGAGTCGACCGGGCTGCCAGCAATGACGATCCACCGTTTGCTCGGCATGACCGGCCAGGAGGATATGGATGATCGGGAAGAACGGCAAGTGGAAGGGAAACTCTTGATCATCGATGAAATGTCGATGGTTGATACATGGCTTGCGAACCAGCTGTTAAAAGCGCTGCCTGACCAGATCCAGGTGATTATGGTTGGGGATGAAGACCAGCTCCCGTCTGTCGGGCCGGGACAGGTGCTGAAAGATCTGTTAATATCGGGCGTCATCCCGACGGTGCGGCTTACGGACATTTACCGGCAAAAAGACGGCTCATCCATTATTGAACTTGCCCACCATGTCAAAAATGGCCGAATGCCGGAGAATGTCATGCAAATGCAGCCGGACCGCTCGTTTATCCGCTGCTCGTCCGGCCAGATTCCGGAAGCGGTTGAAAAAGTGGTGCAAAGCGCGAAACGGAAAGGCTACACGGCGAAAGACATCCAGGTGCTCGCCCCAATGTACAGGGGGCCGGCCGGGATCGACCGTTTGAACGGCCTTTTACAAAATATTTTTAACCCGAATGAAAATGGCGCCCGTAAAGAACTGAAGTATGGCGATGTCGTATACCGGATCGGCGATAAAGTGCTGCAGCTTGTGAACAAGCCTGAGCATCAGGTGTACAACGGCGACATCGGTGAAATTGTTTCAATTTTTACGGCAAAAGAAAATACCGAGAAACAGGACATGGTGATTGTCTCTTTTGATGGCATTGAAGTGACATATACAAGGCCGGATCTCAACCAGATCACGCTTGCCTACTGTTGTTCCATCCATAAATCACAGGGGAGCGAGTTTCCGGTCGTGATTTTGCCGGTTGTGCGCAGTTATTACCGGATGCTGCGCAGAAATCTGCTCTATACCGCGATTACGAGAAGCAAAAAGATTTTGATTTTGCTTGGAGAGGAATCGGCTTTCCGGATGGGCGTGGAAAGGGAGGACGACCAAAAGCGGAAGACAACGCTGTGCGAAAAACTGGGTACAATCAAACAGGCAGTAACAAATCCAGAAGCGGCGGGGGAAATCCTTTACTTAACGGAGGAGAACTGGGGCAAAGTGGACCCGATGATCGGTATGGAAGGCATTACCCCTTACGTGTTGGCTGCTGAAGGCGGGACAGAACCGGAGACAGCTGAATAGAAAAAGTGGCGGGATTATCTGTTCAACGGTTCCCGCTGCTTTTATGTGAACATGTAAAACGGCTTTCATCATCCCTGTTGTTTTTATCTCTTTTTCCGCATTTCCGGGCTGATTTCTTCCGAGCTTTCCATCCCGTACTGGAGATTTGCCGTTCCGCTCCTTCGTGGCGTTCGTTTAACAAGCACATAGTCGGCCAAATATTGGTGGTAAAAATGTTCAAAGACACTGATGACAACAGCGGCAGCGATGGAAACGGCCAGGCCGGGCAGACTGTTATGGGCAAAAAACCGGCTCAGCCCCCAAATGACAGAAAAAGCAAGGCCGAAGTCGCTAAGAAGTGTAAACCATTCATTGGTTTGCGGAAGCAGGCCCAAGTCGGCCAGAAAATAGGAAATCAAACCAAGAATGAGCGCGGTGCACAGTACGCCGGCAAAGGAAATGCTGAATGCAAGGCCGAGCACCAAATATAAAAGGATAAAATGTCCGGCGATTTTAATGGCAAGTGGTTTTGCATTTTTCATGTATTTCACTTCCTGCTTTTGTTTCTTCTATTTTTTGTGCGGCCGGAAAAGATATGCATACTAAAACAGATGGAAATTGTTTTCCCGCATGTTTAAAGGCAGAACAAGCAAACTATAAATGCCGTGACAATCGGCATGTATGTTTTTTGGAAAAAATGGGCATATTGGTAGGCAAAAAGGGCGGATTAAAGCCGCCATGGAAAAAGCGAGGTGCTTACCATGAAATGCCCGAATTGCCAAAGCAAAGACATCGGAAAGATCGGCATCAACCAGTATTATTGCTGGAACTGCTTTATAGAGTTATCGGTTGCGAAAAACATGATTCATACCCATCAGGTGGAAGAAGACGGCACTTTGAGTTCTTTGGACGATTTGTTTGACGATGAAACGCGCAAGCTAAGCTGAACAGAAGGGGTGTGGAAAGATTGAACAGAATGATGATGACTGTACTCGGGTTTGGCGCAGGCATAGCCACCGCTTCGATGGCCAAAAGAGGCATGATGAACGGCAGGCAAATGCGGAAAATAGCAAGAAGGATGCGCAAGGCTTTCCGCTAAAATTTTGGGCCGCCGGCTGATCAACCGGCGGCCTTTTCCTGAAAAAGCGTTCATAAACTTCCCGCTTTCGCAAAAACTTGAAAGAGGGAGGTTTTTTTATGCACCGGATCCGCAGGGAATGGCTTTATAAATTGTTGTGGCTGTTATTGATCTTGATCATTTTGTATGTACTGCTTTTGCTCAAGCCTTTCTGGGCGCCCGTATTGCATGTGGCCGCGACCGTATGCGTGCCGTTATTGATCGGCAGTTTTATCGCCTACATCCTCCATCCGCTCGTCGAATTTCTGCATCAAAACGGGTTGCCAAGAGGGTTGGCGATTTTGATCATTTATCTGCTTTTTTTCGGCGGCATCGCTTACGGCGTCTACAGGGGGCTGCCGCTTGTCATCGCGCAAATGAACGACCTGTCCGAACATATCCCACAGTTTGCCGACCAGTACAGGGACGGGGTCGCTTACTTGCAAACTTCGATGAAACACTGGCCGGACGGGCTCCAGGACCAGATCGACGAACGGATCGAGCGGTTTGAATTATGGCTTACGGAAAACGTCTCCAACGCCATCAATGTGCTGATGAAACTGTTGAATTATGCGATCGCGCTTGCGGTGATCCCTTTTATTTCCTTTTATCTGCTGAAAGATTTTGAACATGTGAAAAAAGCGGCGTTGGCCTTGACGCCGAAAAAATGGCGGCAATCCGCCCTCAGCTTTCTTCGCGATGTCGACCGGTCGATCGGCGGCTATATCCGCGGGCAGCTGCTTGACTGCCTGATCATCGGCTTTCTTTCTTTTGTGGCCTTTGCCATCCTTGGGATTAAGTATCCGATTTTACTCGGCATCATCATCGGAGTTACAAATGTGATTCCGTACTTCGGGCCGATTTTAGGCGCCATCCCCGTTTCAGTGATCGCAGCGACCATTTCACTGAAATATGTGGTCTATGTGCTGGTAATCGTATTTGTCCTTCAATTTATTGAAAGCAATATTTTGTCGCCTTTTATCGTCGGAAAATCGCTGCACCTCCATCCGCTTTTTATCATTATTGCTTTAATCGTCGGCGAAGAAATTGGCGGGATAGCCGGCCTGATCCTTGCGGTGCCGGCGCTTGCGATCATGAAAGTGGCCGTCATCCACGCCCGCAAACATTTGCTTATGGTCGAAAGCGCAAACGAAGTTGACAAATTGGAATGATCTTTTTTATAATGCGGATATAGCTGAATATCGAAAATCGAAGAAAGATCGAGTATGTTATAGTCCATTTTAAACCGCTATTTGCGGCCCAGAGAGGAATTTCCGCGGCTGAAAGAAATTCCAAATGAAGGATAACAGAAGGCTAATCTGGAGTGCAGCCAAACCCTGCCGTTTTGCCCCGTTACCGGCACCCAAAGAGAAAGGCGTTTATTGCCTTTAATCAGGGTGGTACCGCGAGCAAGCCTCTCGTCCCTGTCCGGGATGGGGGCTTTTTTGCGTCCGGGCGGTTTTCGGTTTTCATCATTGTAAGGAGGTTTTTGCATGAAAAAAAGATCAAGTGCTGAAATCCGCAGCATGTTTTTGGAGTTTTTTAAAGGAAAAGGGCATAAAGTGGAACCAAGCGCTTCCCTGATCCCTGTCAATGACCCGTCACTGCTTTGGATCAACAGCGGCGTGGCGACCTTAAAAAAATATTTTGACGGGACGATCATCCCGGAAAATCCACGTATTGTGAACGCGCAAAAAGCAATCCGCACAAACGATATTGAAAATGTCGGGAAAACGGCGCGCCACCATACGTTTTTTGAAATGCTCGGGAATTTTTCGATCGGGGATTATTTCCGAGAAGAAGCCATTACCTGGGCGTGGGAACTTTTAACCTCGGAAAAATGGTTTGGTATGCCGAAAGAAAAGCTGTATGTGACCGTATATCCGGACGACAAGGATTCGTATGACTGCTGGATCAAAGTTGGGGTATCTCCGGACCATATTATTCCGTTGGAAGGAAATTTCTGGGAAATCGGCGAAGGCCCATCCGGACCGGACACGGAAATTTTCTTTGACCGCGGGGAAAAATACGATCCTGAAAACGTAGGCATCAGGTTGCTGCAGGAAGACATAGAGAATGACCGGTATATCGAAATTTGGAATATCGTGCTTTCCCAGTTCAATGCAATTCCTGGGATTCCGCGCAGCGAGTATCCTGAACTGCCGAAGAAAAACATTGATACCGGTATGGGGCTTGAGCGTATGGCTTGCGTGCTTCAGGGTGTCGACACGAACTATGACAGTGACTTGTTTATGCCGATTATCGAAAAAGTCGAAAAAATTTCAGGCAAAAAATACCGGGCCGGCAACAAGCAGGACGATACGGCCTTTAAAGTGATCGCCGACCATATCCGCACGGTTGCGTTTGCGGTTGCGGACGGGGCGCTGCCGTCGAATGAAGGCCGCGGGTATGTGTTGCGAAGGCTTTTGCGCCGGGCGGTCCGTTATGCTATCCAATTGGATATCCACGGGGCATTTATGTACAAGCTTGTGCCGACGGTCGGCCGCATCATGAACTCCTATTATCCGGAAGTCGAGAAAAACGCCGACTTTGTGCAAAAGGTGGTCCGCTCCGAAGAAGAACGCTTCCAGGAAACGCTGAACGAAGGCCTGGCTATTTTAGAAGAACGCCTTGCGGAAGCGAAGAAAAACGGCTTAAAACAACTTCCGGGCGAAGACATTTTCCGCCTGTACGACACATATGGATTCCCGGTTGAGCTGACAGAAGAATATGCGCAGGATCAGGGCCTTGAAGTCGACCATGAAGGTTTTGAAAGAGAAATGGAACGGCAACGCGAACGTGCACGAAATGCCCGCTCACAAGCAGAGTCGATGTCCGTGCAGGGAGGCGTGCTCGGCGATATCAAGGTAGAAAGCGAATTTATCGGTTACGGCCAATTGCAGGGAACGGCGCATGTGGCTGTGCTCCTGAAAGGCGGAGAAATCGTTGAATCTGCACAGGCAGGCGATGAAATCCAGTTTATTTTGGACAAAACGCCGTTTTATGCCGAAAGCGGGGGCCAGATTGCGGATGAAGGAATTTTAACGGCTGAAGACTTGGAAGTCCAAGTTAAAAATGTGCAAAAAGCTCCGAACGGGCAAAATCTGCACCAAGGTGTTGTCATCTCCGGAACGATCACAGCCGGCCAGGAAGTATTTGCGCAAGTAAATGAAGCGGAACGGCGCAATACGGAAAAGAACCATTCCGCAACGCACCTTTTGCACCAGGCATTAAAAGATGTGCTCGGCAAGCATGTCAACCAGGCCGGATCGCTCGTTGAACCGGGGCGCCTGCGTTTTGACTTCTCACATTTCGGCCAGGTGACGGAAGAAGAACTGGAAAAAATCGAAACAATTGTGAATGAAAAAATTTGGGCAAGCCTGCCGGTGACAACTGAATTGAAAAAGCTGGACGAAGCAAAGGCAATGGGCGCAATGGCATTGTTCGGCGAGAAATACGGCGATATTGTCCGCGTTGTTGCGATGGGCGGCTACAGCCTTGAACTTTGCGGCGGCTGCCACGTTTCCAACACAGCCCAAATCGGGTTGTTCAAAATCGTGTCCGAATCCGGGATCGGCGCCGGCACAAGGCGGATTGAAGCGGTCACCGGGAAGGCTGCATACGAGCTGATGCAGGGCCAGATCCATCTTTTAAAAGAAGTAAGCGGTAAATTGAAAGTAAAACCGGCTGAGCTGGGCGGACGCATTGATACGCTCCTGCATGAACTGAAAGAACTGCAGCGTGAAAATGAATCTCTGTCCACAAAACTCGCCAACATTGAAGCGGGTTCGCTGGTGGATCGCGCGAAAGAAGTGGACGGAGTCAAAGTGCTGGCTGCGAAAGTCCAGGATGGGGATATGAACCAATTGCGGAACATGGCCGATGATTTGAAACAGAAGCTGGGAAGCGGCATTATCGTTCTCGCTGCCGCCCACGAAGGCAAAGTGAATATCATTGCGGGCGTGACAAAAGATCTCGTAGAGAAAGGTTACCATGCCGGGAAACTTGTCAAAGAAATGGCATCGCGTTGCGGCGGGGGCGGCGGCGGCCGTCCGGATATGGCGCAAGCGGGCGGAAAACAGCCGGAAAAAATCGATGCTGCATTACAATTTGTAGACGAATGGGTAAAATCCGTTTGATTCGCGCGAAAAGTAGTGTACAATGGAAAAAAGCCTGTTGTTTACACGAAAAAAGTTTTTGGACGGAAAACGGAAATGCACCTTCGAAACTAGTGTAAACCGCATTTTTTCATGCAAACAAAGCCAAGCTCTATAAGAGAGGTGCTGCTTGATGAGCTCATTCGATAAAACGATGAGATTTAATTTCCCGGAAGAACCGATGGAACATGAGGTAAAGGAAGTTTTGCTGCATGTATACAACGCATTGCAGGAAAAAGGCTACAACCCGATCAACCAGATTGTCGGCTACTTATTGTCAGGCGATCCGGCTTATATCCCGCGCCATCAGGATGCCCGCAATATGATCCGTAAACTGGAGCGGGACGAAATTATTGAGGAATTGGTGAAATCTTATTTGAAACAGCATCGCGGGGGATCGAATTGAAAATCATGGGCCTTGACGTTGGTTCCAAAACTGTCGGTGTGGCGGTCAGCGATGAACTGGGATGGACGGCCCAGGGCATTGAGACGATCACCATTGACGAAGAAAAAGGGAAGTTTGGTTTCGACAGGGTTGCGGAACTGGCCAACATCCACGGCGTTGAAAAAATTGTCGTCGGATTCCCGAAAAATATGAACAATACGATCGGCCCGAGGGCAGAGGCGTCAAAAGCATATGCCGAAGAATTAAAAAAGCGGCTGAACCTGCCTGTTATTTTGTGGGACGAACGTTTAAGCACAATGGCGGCGGAAAGAATATTACTGGAAGCCGATGTCAGCAGAAAGAAAAGGAAAAAAGTAATCGATAAAATGGCAGCAAGCGTAATTCTGCAAGGATTCCTTGACAGCCAAAATATAATGAGGTGACGAAATGGCGCATAACCATGAACATGATCATGAAGGACATCAGCATATTACGGTTGTAGATGATGACGGCAATGAGCAATTGTACGAGGTACTTTTCACATTTGAATCCGAAGAGTTCGGAAAATCTTACGTCCTGTATTATCCAGTCGGGGCGGAAGAAGATGAGGACGAAAGCATCGAGATCCACGCATCTGCTTATGTTGAAAGGGAAGACGGCACGGAAGGCGACCTCCAGCCAATCGAAACCGAAGAAGAATGGGATATGATCGAGGAAATGCTTAATACTTTCCTCGCCGAAGAAGAGGAAGAATAATATTTGGATTGAAAAATGGGGGTGTCCCAAAAGTCGGTAGATTGACCAGGGGGCACCCCCTTTTTTTATGTAAGGTAATGTTATCCCGTTATCCAAGAATGTTGATGATCGAAAAATTCACTCGCTTTCCGCACGCGTCGCGAGCCTCCTCGCTCGTCCCTCAAGCACACTGGGTCTCTTCTTGCTCGCTTTTCCCGCAGGAGTCTCGTGAATTTCGCGATCATCAACGAGTCATATACAGAGAAAATGCAAAAAAACCGCCTTTTCCATTATAATGCACTGTGCATTTTTTGGTTTGTAATGGGTGAACCCGTGCAGTTGGAAACGGCCATTTGAAAAGAAAATGAAATAAAACTTGACGAAAAATGTAGTATAATGGACAAGAAAAAAGTCGAAAATGACTACCTAAACTTCAGATTTTTCTTTATGAGAGGAAGGTTCTGTTTTGGACGGAAACAAAAATCCGTTTCAATGGCTGATCCAAAAGATCAGGCAAAAACCGAAAATATCCATTACAGCAGGTATTGTGCTGATTGCCGTTCTTTTGTTCGGCGGGACGGGCCTTTATTACCAGTCAGCTTTGAAACCGGCAGATCCCCAAAACCATAAAACAAAGCTGGTTACCATCCCGCCGGGCTCTAACGTAAAAGATATCGGGCAAATCTTAAAAAAACACGGCATTATTCAAAACGGCTATGTGTTCGCGATATATGCCAAATCCCATAATCAGTCCGGTTTCAAGGCGGGCACATACAAAATGGCCCCGTCGATGGGGATGGATGAAATTATCCGCAGCCTGCAAAAAGGCGGGATCGCTGCAATCCGGTTTACAGTGCCAGAGGGGGCCAACCTGAACCAGATTGCCGGCATCATCAGCAAACATAGTTCTTTCAGTTCCAAAACCGTTTTACAAAAAGCGGATGACCCGAAATTTATCCAGAGATTGATGAAAAAATATCCGGGTCTTTTGACAAAGGATATTTTAAACAAGCAAATCAAACATCCGCTTGAAGGGTATTTTTTTCCGGCAACCTATTCTTTTTATAATCAAGATGTGACACTTGACGCGGTATTGGAAAGCATGGTGGCGAAAACGAATGAAGTTCTTGCCAAGTACGCGGAACAAACGGCAAAAAAGCATTTAACCCCGCACAGGCTTCTTACCATGGCATCACTCATCGAGGAAGAAGCGACCGAAAAAGCGGACAGGGAGAAAATTTCAAGCGTTTTTTACAACCGATTAAAGTAAAACATGCCGCTTCAGACGGATCCGACTGTGTTGTATGCGCTCAACCGGCATAAAGAAAAAGTTACGTATAAAGATTTGCGGGTAAATTCACCATATAACACTTACAGGCATAAAGGGCTGCCGCCAGGCCCTATTGCAAGCCCCGGGGAACAATCGATTAAAGCTGCGTTGAATCCTGAAAAAACCGATTACCTCTATTTCTTGGCAAATATCAAAACAGGAAAGGTCTATTTTGCAAAAACGCTCAAAGAACATAATGCTTTGAAAGAAAAATATATTGCGAAGGCAAAACCATAAAAGGTTCGCTTTCCCAGGGAAAATATGCTACGATAATAAGCGGAATTTTGCATGGCAGTTAGGAGAACGATATGGAAGGAACGAATTTTTTCCGGGGGTTCAAGGGATGAACAGCCCGGTCGAAGCATACATTCAATCGCTTTTTCGTAAAAAAAATGCACTCTTTGAAGAAATGGAACGATTCGCGAAAGAACAGCATATTCCGATTATGGAGCCGCTTGGCATCGAAACGCTTTGCCAAGTGTTAAGAATCCAGCAGCCGCGAAAAATCCTTGAAATCGGAACGGCGATCGGATATTCGGCACTCAGGATGGCGGATGCGCTGCCGGATGCGGAAATCATTACGATTGAACGGGAGAAAGGGCGGTATGATCAAGCTTCTGATTATTTTTCCCGTACGCCTTTATCCGGGCGAATCCGCCTATTAAATGGGGATGCGCTTGACGGGGAGATCATTGAACAAGTCCGGGCGCTCGGTCCGTATGGCGCCATTTTTATTGATGCGGCCAAAGGGCAGTACCGGAAATTTTTTGATACGTACACCCCGTTCTTACGCGAAAACGGATGTGTTTACACCGATAATGTGCTTTTTAAGGGCCTCGTTGCGGAAACGTTCATCGAAAAGAAACAGGTTAACAATCTTGTCCGGAAAATCAGGCAGTACAACGAATGGTTAATGCAACATGAACAATTTATCACCACGATTTTCCCCGTTGGAGATGGATTGGCAGTCAGTGTAAAGAGGTGAAGGAAGCATGGAACGCAAACCGGCCGTGATCGGTGTTGCCGGGGGCTCCGGTTCGGGAAAGACGAGCGTCACCCGCGCGATTTACGAAAGCTTAAAAGAACATTCGATCTTGGTGCTTGAACAGGATTATTACTACAAGGACCAAAGCCATCTCCCGTTCGAAGAAAGATTGAAAACGAATTATGACCATCCGTTTGCGTTCGACAATGACTTGTTGATCGAACATTTGCATAAGCTGCTCCGCTACGAGCCGATCGAAAAACCTGTTTATGATTATTCGAGGCACACGCGTTCAAACCGCACGATCCATGTCGAACCAAAAGATGTCATCATTTTGGAAGGCATTTTGGTATTGGAAGACGAAAGATTGCGCAACTTAATGGATATCAAATTGTATGTCGATACCGACGCCGATTTGCGGATTATCCGGCGGCTGCAGCGCGATATCGAAGAGCGGGGGCGGACGCTGCAATCTGTTATTGAGCAGTATATCACCGTTGTCAGGCCGATGCACAACCAGTTCATTGAGCCGACAAAAAGGTATGCGGATGTCATCATCCCGGAAGGCGGACAGAACCGCGTCGCAATCGATTTGGTGGTGACAAAATTGCAATCCATTCTTGAACAAAAGTCTTTTTTGTAATACGATGATTTAGAATACAAGTTTAGCGCGCCGGAATGGTTTCGGCGCGCTAAACCACATGGAAAAGGACGGGGCTTTGTGCGAATCGCCGCGTGCATACACATATTGATAAATAAGACATATAGGAGTGAAGGGATTTGGCTCAGGAAAAAGTTTATCCAATGACACAGGCTGGGAAAGAAAAATTAGAGCAGGAATTGGAATATTTGAAAACGGTAAAACGGAAAGAAGTCGTGGAGCGGATTAAAATTGCAAGAAGTTTCGGAGACCTTTCTGAAAACTCTGAGTACGATTCCGCAAAAGAAGAACAGGCTTTTGTGGAAGGCCGTATCACGACGATCGAAAATATGATCCGCAACGCAAAAATTATTGAAGATGACGGCACAGATACCGTATCTCTCGGAAAATCTGTCACATTTGTGGAACTGCCGGACGGGGAAGAGGAAACGTATACGATTGTCGGGAGCGCGGAAGCCGACCCGTTTGAAGGAAAAATTTCAAATGATTCCCCAATTGCGAAAAGCTTAATCGGGAAAAGCGTCGGGGAAGAAGTCACCGTCCAGACGCCCGGCGGGGATATGAGAGTAAAAATCATTTCCATTAAATAAAGGATTTTTATGCGGCGGGGCATTGCTTCGCCGTTTTTCAATAGGTGAATCTTTTCGATTCCAAAAAGACATGGTATGATAAGGTCATGAAATGGAGGGATGACTTTGCCTGAATATTACAGCCGTGAAGAACGGAAACTTGCCATGCAAAAGTCAAAGCGGCGCAAAACCAATATGATTTTAAACACATTAATTGTGATCGTGATCGCGCTGATTTGTATTGTCGCCTACTCCATTTTTTTCGCCGGGAGCGACAACAGCAAACCGGCAAACGATCAAAAAAAGGCGGCCACAACGAATGCTGCTTCGGCTCATAAACAAACATCATCAACTGATTCTTCCAAGAAAAAAACAGCGGAAAAATCAGATAAAAAACAGTCAACCCGGAAAGTGGTAAAAAGCAGTGAACCGAATGTAAAAGAAGTCATTACCGATTCAAGCTGGAAACCGGTCGGGACGGAACAAACGGGCGGGCATGTTTATTCAAGCAGCTCGTCTTCGATTGATTGGAAAGAAAAATTAAAGGCATTGTCTTACGCAACCGGTATTCCGGAAGATAATATGACGGTCTGGTTTTTGGAACACGGGGCGACAACGGATGAAGCGATCGGGACTGTTTCCGCGAAAAACAGCCCGACTACCTACCGCGTTTATTTAACATGGGTGGACGGCAAAGGCTGGAAACCGGTAAAAATATATGAACTGATTGAGAATGATAAAAAATAAGCGGGATCTGTCACCGCTTATTTTTTCAGCGCAAAATGGACAACGGCCGAATAATGGGGCCTGCCGTTCGCATCGAACTGCATTTGGTGCGAGGCGGATGATACGCGCAGCATCAAAGCTTTATTGGCTTCGATTTTTTCATTTACTTTTTTCTCCAGGTCCCGGAGGCTGTCCGATTCGAAAAATTCTATTTTATCCTCAATGATATCAAGTTGGAATTCCATATTCAATACACTCCTTTCACCAAATCCATCGTACCAGAACGAAATTTTTTAGCAACCCGTATTAACATCCCTATGTGTCAAGCTTTTCTCGACATCGTTTAAAAATCAGTAATTTCCAGACACACTCGTATAATAAGTTTCGATCCTATTAAATGAGTCAATTTCCAATTGAATGATTGTTCTTTGACAAGTGAATCTTTGATGTTTTCGGGGCGAGCCCCGAAAACATCAATTTGGGACTTGGGCGTTTCGTGATGTTCCTAGATAATGGTCTTAGGATCATTTGGTTTAACGTTGAGAACACTCTGTAGCTTTGACTACTTAAAAAGTCTGCGTCCTCAGGTTTTTGCCCGACCTTCTAACCCGTAGGCTGTTCCTCCGGTGAACACTTTTTGTACGCTTTTGGCTACCGCACTTTGCTTGTTTCCCTGGATAAGGGCAATCCAAAAAGCCTTTAAACCGTGCATATGGGGTACCCCTTTTTGATGATCGCGAAATTTACTCGCTTTCCGCAAGCGTCGCGAGCCTCCTTGCTCGTTCCTCAAGCACACTGGGTCTCTTCTTGCTCGCTTTTCCCGCAGGAGTCTCAGAAATTAGCGATCATTATATATCCTCAGCTTTTTATAGGATGTTAGGACTGCCCCTTATCCAGGTGAAGATATGACAACCTAAAAATCTTGCTTAAATTCCCTATTGTTGATTGAATGCTCATATACAGGCTTATAGATCCCTGTTTTGCCCCGATTGATGGGCGTGTTGGCTGTTTTAATAGTTGGGCGTATCTTACAGTTTGTTTCATTTCACGCTGCTTTCTTGTTTGGTGTTTCAGATAAGCATTTCTTAATGTCCGGTTGAGCATTCCTTGTTTAATTTTTACCATGGCTTCTCCGCCTACTTTGCTCCAATGCATCCCCCGTTTTTTCATCCGGAATGAGATGTGCCTTTGGTTGGATTCTATCGCCCCCAGCCCTCTGGCACCGACCGGCACATTTTCCACTTTCTCTCTCCAGTCAAAAATGCGGTCCCAGTTCTTTGGGATATAAGTACGGAACTCCTTGACTTTTTTGAGATGCTTCTCATCCACCAATGTGCTTTCATAGGTGTCTAAATACAGTGTGAACTTCTCTAAATCGTGGTCTTTTATATTTCACTTTTTCCGCCCCTGAATGTCCTCACTAAGGCTTGTGCGACATGGTATGCATCCAGTTGGTTGAGTACCGGAAACTCCGACTGTGAAAAGCTGTTTGGAACCTCTCTGCTGTATACCCTGTTAATATTTTCCATGGAAAGGCCTGTCTCTAGATGTACTCGCCTACCAGCGTACATTTCAATGATAAAGTGTTTCCCTATTTTTTCCCACACTTTAATCCCCGAGAAAAATTTTACACATACAAACATCCCGATTTTTGCTTTATAATGGGAAGTGAAAATTTTTGCGAAAGAGGTAGGCATATGAAGATTGGGATTATCGGGGCAATGGAAGAAGAAGTGGCGCTTTTAAGGGGGCAGATTAAAGGGCGCCACGCCGAAACCATCGCCGGCTATGAATATACAACAGGGAAAATGAAAGGAAAAGATGTCGTCCTGCTCCGCTCAGGAATCGGAAAAGTGAATGCCGCGCTGTCCACCGGCATCCTGCTGCAAAAGTATGCGCCGGATGTGGTGATTAACACGGGCTCTGCGGGCGGTTCCAACCCTTCCCTGCGTGTCGGAGATGTCGTCATTTCGACGGAAGTGCGCCACCATGATGTGGATGCGACCGTTTTCGGGTATGAATACGGGCAGGTGCCGCAAATGCCGCCTGCATTTTTGGCAGACAGGAATTTGGTAAAGGTTGCGGAAGCGTGTGCGGAGAAACTTTCCGGCATTCAAGTCGTAACAGGGCTAATCGCAACAGGCGATTCGTTTATGGATGACCCGGAAAAAGTCGCAGCTGTCAAAAAAGCTTTTCCAGACGTGCAGGCGGTTGAGATGGAAGCCGTTGCGGTCGGGCAGGTTGCCTATCAATTTAATACGCCTTTTGTTATCATCCGTTCACTTTCTGATATTGCCGGACAGGAGTCCAATATTTCTTTTGAAGAATATCTTGAAACCGCGGCTGTGAACTCGGCAAACCTTGTCATGGGCATTGTGGAGAAACTGTAATTATCCATGTTTTTTCTTCCCTTCCTTCAATTACTTGTCTTTTTTAAGTTTAATCTGTGATAAAGTAGGTATAGCAGATTAATAGAAAGGATGAAGACGAGTGGAGAAAGCGAAGGCCTTGTACGGAAAAATGGTGGATTTTAAGTTGTTTGGGATTATTCTGCTTGCTGTGACAGGCTTTTTATATTTGGGCGCCGTGATGCCGATCGAAGGGAAATCCGAACTCGGGACAAAAATTTTATTGGTCGCATCCGCCGCTCTCGTTGCCATCTCTGCATTGTTTTTCACCATCTCGCGCATGTATTACCAGCGCCTGATGAAAAGCGAAGAAGGCATGCAACTACTCCATCGGAAATACAACCGCAAATAAGTTGGAGAAGGCCGTGCCTTTGTATTTGGACGGATATTGTCGGTACGTACACTGTGTACAAGAGCAACTTTTTCACCGTACATCCCCTCCTAGTTTTCTTCTATTTACCCTCATTATAAGTGAAAAATCGCACATTGCCGTCCTGTATACAAGGGTTTCAGCCTTTTTTATTTTATTGCAAATATACGGTTTACAAACCGGCAGGAATTGGATATACTTTCCTATGTAAGCAAATTCATTTCTTAAGGAGGTTGTAGAACATGATTTATCCAGTGCTGATGTCTTATTTTACAGCTGAACATGTTCAACATTCGCTCCTTAACGGTTTAGGTTTGCACATGATTTGAATCTCGGCCGCGTAACCGCAGGAAGCAATGTTGACGATTCCTGCGGCTTTTTGCTTTTTTCGGAAAACCGCAGGCGCGTTTCTTCCTGCGGTTTTTTTGCGCCTTAAAGGAGGTGGGGAAATTGACGTTGAATTTAATATTTGTCACTGTCACGATCAAGCGGATAAAAAAGACTCGGGAACAAAGGCAACATGATGAAGAAGTTTTCAGGCTGTACGAGGAAATAAGTGCAAAACGCGCCGAATTTCAAATCAGGAATTTCTAATGGATGGAAAAACTTCCACAAGAAAGGAGAAAGATCCTATGATTCCAGCAATCATGCCCTGGTATACAAAACGCTTGCACTTTATCTTGATAGAGAAAGACTCCACCTAGCTAAATCTATTTGCAGGGGGTGGCGGAATGTTTTTGCACATTTTCATCTTCACCGCCGTTTTCCACTGGCGGAAAAAGAAAAGCTGATGGCCTTGGCCATCAGCTTTTTCTAAATATGCAGGGAAAAGCCGTATTGTATTTAAAGCATACAAAAAAAGGGAGCGTTTCAAGGGTGGTGGAAAGAATGTCTCTGATCGGTGTCGAAGAATCTCTAACAAATGCAATGGATGAGCTCTACGAAAAAGGTTATGACGAGAAAGCATTTCAGAATGAGGAAAATGCGCAAGGTGTGACTGTTATGTCGGAACCGGCGGAAACGACAATGTAGTGGGAATAGAAAATGCGTCTGAACCCTGTCCAATCATTGATGCAGAAAGTTTTTCAGCGGATGGATTCATCAAAAAAGTTGTAAGCAAATTGCAGCAGCCTTGAAGGATTTGGGGAAATTACCGGGCCTCTTTTTTATAGGGAAGGATCCCGATAGTTGCAATGATTGCGGAAAAAGCAAATACATGATGGTTTATCAATTGAAAAATATTTTCAATTGGAGAATGATAGACAAGCGGTCATTTTTCCAGAATTTCAATTACCAGGCTTATTTTTCAATTCAACAGAGTAGACGTCAGCAAAAATGCCCAAAATGCAATATTACAAATATAAAAATCGTTGGTTTATGACTATTTCAGCCGGATTCCGGAAACGATAAAATTGCTCAAGAGAAAACCGGGTGTTATTGCTTGACAAAAAATTAATTCCATATAATAATTTATATAGAATTAAAATGATTATTGTTTGCTTAGAAACTTTAATGTGAATACTAAGCAAGCAAATCATATATCAAAACATTAATAGGAGGAATGAAACATGTCTCTTATCGGAAAACAAGTTGAACCATTCACAGCACAAGCATTTCATAACGGTGAGTTTGTAGAAGTTACCGAACAAAACTTTAAAGGTAAATGGAGCATCGTATGCTTCTATCCTGCAGACTTCTCATTTGTTTGCCCAACCGAACTTGAAGACCTCCAAGAACAATATCCGGCTCTGAAAGACCTTGGTGTTGAAGTATATTCTGTTTCAACAGATACTCATTATGTACACAAAGCATGGCATGACCATTCAGAAGCAGTCGGTAAAATTGAATACTTTATGATCGGCGACCCTTCGCAAAAAATTTGCCGCATTTTCGATATATTAAATGAAGAAGCCGGCCTTGCCGACCGCGGTACTTTCCTCATCGATCCGGACGGCGTTGTTCAAGCGGTTGAAATTAATGCTGACGGTATCGGCCGCGATGCCAGCACATGGATCAATAAAGTGAAAGCGGCACAATATGTCCGTCAACATCCTGGCGAAGTTTGCCCGGCAAAATGGCAGGAAGGTGCTGAAACACTGAAACCAAGCCTTGATCTTGTTGGCAAGATTTGAGGAGCTTGATCATATGATATTAGATGAAGAAATTAAAGCACAATTAGCCCAGTACCTGCAAATGATGGAGGGCGATGTCCTGCTCAAAGTGAGCGCCGGCTCCGATGAAGCATCCCGCAACATGCTGGATCTGGTGAATGAATTGGCTGCAATGTCGCCCAGGATCAAGGTGCAAAAAGCCCGATTGGAAAGGACGCCGAGCTTCAGTGTAAACCGTCCGGGCGAAGATACCGGCATCACTTTTGCCGGCGTTCCATTGGGGCATGAGTTTACTTCATTGGTACTGGCGCTGCTGCAGGTCAGCGGCCGTCCTCCAAAATTGGATCAGAGGGTCATTGATCAAATTAAAAATATTAAAGGTGAATACCATTTTGAAACGTATGTCAGCTTGACATGCCAAAACTGCCCTGTTGTTGTACAGGCGCTAAACGTCATGAGCGTTCTGAACCCGAACATTACACATACAATGATTGATGGCGCTGCATTCAAAGAAGAGGCAGAAAGCAAGGGCATTATGGCAGTTCCGTCCATTTTCCTGAACGGTGAATTTTTCGAAAGCGGGCGCATGGAAGTGGAAGAAATCCTTGCCAAGATCGGCAGCGCTCCGGATAAGTCCGAGTTTGAAAATAAGGATCCTTTCGATGTGCTTGTTGTCGGCGGCGGGCCTGCAGGGGCAAGTGCGGCTATTTATGCTGCGCGTAAGGGCATCCGTACTGGCATTGTCGCTGAACGTTTTGGCGGACAGATTCTGGAAACATTGGGCATCGAAAATTATATCGGTGTCAAATATACGGAAGGCCCTAAACTTGCAGCAAACCTTGAAGAACATGTCAAACAGTATGACGTGGATATCATGAATTTGCAACACGCCAAACGTTTGGAAAAGAAAGACATGATCGAAGTCGAACTTGAAAACGGTGCTGTTCTGAAGAGCAAAACCGTTATTCTTGCTTTGGGTGCCCGCTGGCGCAACATAGGCGTACCGGGTGAAGCAGAGTTCAAGAACAAAGGCGTGGCCTACTGCCCGCACTGTGACGGTCCGTTATTCGCCGGAAAACATGTCGCTGTCATCGGCGGAGGTAACTCCGGTGTTGAAGCGGCTATTGACCTTGCCGGTGTTGTCAAACATGTCACGGTGATTGAATTTATGCCGGAGCTGAAGGCTGACGGCGTACTTCTTGAACGCCTGTACAGCCTGCCGAATGTCACGATAATTAAAAATGCGCAAACAAAAGAGATTACCGGGACGGATAAAGTGAATGGCATCACGTACATTGATCGTGGCACGGGCAAAGAACACCACATTGAGCTGGAAGGTGTGTTCGTCCAAATCGGCCTTGTCCCGAATACCGAATGGTTGGGGGATACGGTTGAACGCACCCCGAGAGGCGAAATTGTTGTGGACAAGCTCGGCGCTACTAGTGTCCCGGGCGTATTTGCTGCAGGCGACTGCACGAACAGTGCGTATAAGCAAATTATCATTTCTATGGGGTCAGGCGCTACGGCTGCCCTCGGCGCGTTTGATTACCTTATTCGGGAAGCTAAAACAGACCAGGCAGTGCATAACTAAATCATATTTGTAAGCCGCTTGACGGTGATTTGGTCGTTAAGCGGCTTTTTTAGTGCCGTTTACCGGAAGCCGGGAACCATGGTGAACAATATTAACCTTGCCGCCTTTTCACCCGGACAGACACAAATCCGCTTCCAAATTCATATGTTTGAACTATATAGGCTGTAGCCTAATGGAGGTGGAACTATGACGGGTATCTTAACAGCGGTAGGTTACTTGATGAAGGAGCTAGTTTTTTTCGTATCGTACGTTAAAAACAATGCTTTTCCGCAGCCCCTCTCGGCCGTTGAAGAACGGAAATATTTAAAATTGATGGCAGAGGGAGACGCAGAAGCCCGAAACATTTTGATCGAACATAACTTACGGTTGGTGGCCCATATCGTAAAAAAGTTCGAGAACACCGGGGAAGATGCCGAAGATCTCATTTCCATCGGGACCATCGGCCTGATTAAAGCGATCGAGAGCTATTCGGAGAGCAAGGGAACGAAGCTTGCTACCTATGCGGCTCGCTGTATAGAAAATGAAATCCTGATGCATTTAAGGGCCTTAAAGAAAACAAAAAAAGACGTTTCCTTGCACGACCCGATCGGCCAGGATAAAGAAGGCAATGAAATTTCTTTGATTGACGTGCTGCAATCGGAAGCGGAAGATGTATTTGACACCATCCAGCTTAATATGGAATTAGAAAAAGTGAAGCAATTTTTTGATATTTTGGATGACCGGGAAAAAGAAGTCATTATTGGCAGATTCGGCCTTGATTTAAAAAAAGAAAAAACGCAGCGCGAAATCGCAAAGGAACTCGGCATTTCGAGAAGCTACGTGTCCCGGATTGAAAAGCGTGCCCTCATGAAAATGTTCCACGAATTTTACCGTCTCGAAAAAGAAAAAAAGAAAGGGACGGAAGGTTAAGCTGCAGTGAAAAAGGCACACTGCTTAGGATCAGGGCAGTGCGCCTTTTTCATATTTTTTTCATTTTAAATGGTGTGACCATGAGCACGGACAAAAGCAATATCCAGAAGAAAAAGCAGTACGGCGGGATATAAGGAATGGCATAGACTGCTGCAGCCAAAAGCACACCGGCAGCGGTAATCGGCAACCCGTAAAAATAACCGTTTTGTGCCGCTGTGTTAAAGCAGGCGAGCCGGATCACCCCGCATAGGAGATAAATGCAACTAAAAAGCACGCCGAAAAAACCGTATAGATGGAACAGCGCCGCATTCATCAGAACGGCCGGGGCAGCACCGAAAGAAACGGCATCGCAGAGCGAATCAAGCTGTTTGCCGAATTCGGATTCCACCTTCAGCCGACGTGCGAGTTTTCCATCAAACATGTCGAAAAGTGCAGCCAAAAAGATCAAAACGGCCGCCAACCCCAGCCTATTTCCGGCACAGCTGAACAATGCCGTTCCCCCGAGGTAGCCGTTCAGCAATGTCATCAGGTTGGCTGCCTGCATTTTGAATTTTTTTAAGACACGTGAATACCACCGATAAAGGCACAAATCTGCAATCCTCCCCACTACTGCCTTTTACATCATGCATATTCGCCCGGGGGGATTTTAGCACAAAAAAAACTGCCCCTTTAACAAAGGGCGATTGTTAAGACGACACTCTAATTTTATGTGTAAGGGACCTGCGTTCAATTTCCTTTTCAATGAGACGGACAAACTCGGGGCTTAATTTCAGTTCCTTTGCTTTATAGTATGATTCGATCAAAAGCTCATCTGACAATTTTAACATCAGCTCCACCTCCGAAAATCAACGTTCTATTTTTTTACCAACCGGCATATCCTTTTAGATATAGAGTTTGTACCCTTACTTTACCAAATTCAATCCTATGGAACAAGCGTTCTTTTATCCACAAAAGTATGTTTATAACTTGTGGGCAAATTGTTTATAATACAGGAAAAGCTATACATGCCATTGTGTGGACTGTGTATAATCTTATCCACAGCAAAAGAGAATAGTAGAAATTTGTCGAAAAATTTTTAGGAAGATTTTTGCGGAATCCTTTTTTAACATCGGTGAGAGCTGTATGGGACAAAAATATGTTCTTTTGTAAGGCATTTCGGGATAAAAGTGGATGCGAATTGTCTTTCAAGGCAGCGCTGAGAGACATTTAGGAGAAAAAAAGCCCAAACTGTCCTTCATAAAGGCAGTTCATCCGTTTCTCTATTACAAAAACGGCTTTAGAAACATAAAAAAATAAGGGCTGCAGTGTAACAGCCCCTAACAGCTCAAACTTTATGATCCGGCGCCAGGCCGCAAGCATACGTGCCTTTTTCAATTTGTATCGTGGTGTGTTCGATCCCGAATTTGTTGTGCAGTTCTTTTTCCAGTTTTTCAAGCAGTGCATCGTTGTCCTCAATTTGAGAGCGGACGATATGGGCGGTCAGCACTGCTTCCGTTGTACTCATGCCCCAAATATGCAAATCGTGGACATTTAAAACGGTCGGCATGTTTTCCAAATAGGCTTTGATTTCATCAGTATCAATGCCGGCAGGAACAGCATCAAGCGATAAATCGACGGCTTCGCGCAAAAGCCCCCAAGTTCCGGCAAAGATCACGGCGGCAATGAGAATGCTGACAACCGGGTCAAGCCATTCCCAGCCGGTAATAAGAATAATGGCGCCGGCAACGACGACGCCGAGTGAAACTAGTGCATCGGAAGCCATATGCAGGAATGCGCCGCGGATATTTAAGTCGTGTTCACGTCCCGACATAAACAGCAGTGCGGTTGCCGCGTTAATCACAATTCCAATGACGGCCACGATCATGACTGTTTTTCCCGCTACAGGCTGAGGATGGGCAAAGCGTTGTACGGCTTCGAGAAAAATCGCCCCGACTGCAATGAGCAAGATAATGGCATTCAAAAGCGCCGCCATTATTGATGATTTTTTATAGCCATATGTGCGCTTTTTTGTTGGAAGCTTTTTTCCCAACAAAACGGCTGCCCAGGCAATGATCAGGCCTAGCACATCGCTCAGATTGTGGCCCGCGTCAGCCAACAGGGCAAGGGAATCGGAGAAAAAGCCGTAAACTGCTTCAATGATAATAAAAACGGTATTGAGGCCGATGCCGGCAGCAAAGGCTTTGCCGTATCGGGCCGGATGATGGTGGTGGTGATGGTGTTCATGGCTGTTGGACATGCAATTAACTCCTTTTCATAGCGCTGTTCATATTGTCAATTTTCTGTGTTTCAAAGCCGAAAAAGTTGCGGGATCCAAATAAATGTCCGAATCGTTGATAAACTCATTATATGCGTATCTCCTTCGTTTGCAAAGAAACTTTTACAACACGGCAAATTTTCCGTCGGTTTTTCCCGTTGTGAAGTGTTAAAATGGAGATGGGCTTATACATAAAAAGATTGAAAGGAAGAGATGGGAATGCCGAATACCGAACATGTGGAAGAACATTTTCAGGCATCCGATACAGTTCGTGATATCGTCATCGGTATGTCGGACGGATTGACAGTCCCGTTTGCGCTTGCAGCAGGCCTGTCCGGCGCAGTGGATTCGCCGATGCTCGTTTTGGCGGCAGGGGCCGCTGAAATTGCGGCAGGGTCCATTGCGATGGGCCTCGGAGGCTATTTGGCGGCAAAATCGGATGCCGAGCATTACTATAATGAATTAAAAAGGGAATACCGTGAAGTGGAAGAAGTGCCGGACCGCGAAAAAGATGAAGTTCGCGACGTGTTCAAGGAATATGATCTCGAACCGGAACATATTGAAGCCATCGTCGATAAAATGGCAGAAAATCCGGATAAATGGGTTGATTTTATGATGAAATTCGAACTCGGGCTTGATAAACCCGAAAAAGGGCGCAGTTTAAAAAGTGCTTTTACGATTGCTTTATCTTATATCGTCGGCGGCCTAATCCCGCTCTCCCCGTATTTTTTTGTCACACATGCATCACAGGCGTTGCTCGTCTCCGTTATCATTACGCTTATTGTCCTGTTTATTTTCGGGGCGGTGAAAGGGCGTGTTACAGGTTCCCATCCGTATAAAAGCGGACTGGAAACGGTCATTATCGGCGGTTTGGCCGCTGCTGCCGCATTCGGGCTTGCAAGACTGCTGACAAAATAGCTGTTTTCCATCCGCTTCTGCCGGGCGGGAGGGTCTTTAACGTATTTTTGCTTTTCTTGGAGAAATAAGCTATAATATTAGCATCCTTTGTTCAAACGATAAGGCGATGGAGTTCGCCATAACCGCCTGCGGGCTGATGACTCCTGCTGATATGGATCTTCTTTTCATATTGGCAGGAGTTTTTTGATGCGGCGTGCAGCGCTTTTTCGATAAGATATTTTCGGAGGAGATAGTATGTTATATGTTTTAGTAGGCATTGCCGGCATCTTTGGTGCATTGGCGCGCTATGATTTAGGAATCTGGATCGGGATGCATGTCCATACGATTTTTCCGTTTGCGACGCTTTGCATTAATATGATCGGCTGTTTTCTGCTTGGATGGCTGACGATGCATATTTTTAAATCAAAAAATGTTCATCCATATATTGCGAGCGCACTCGGCACCGGCTTTGTCGGTTCTTTTACAACATTCTCGACTTTTAGCGTCGAAACGGTGCAGCTTTTCCAGCAGTCGCTTTATATTTATGCTGTTCTGTATATTTTCTGCAGTTTATTCGGCGGCCTCATGATGTCGTGGGCCGGATTTAAGATCGGGGCTAGACTGCATGCGCGGTCGAAAGCGCATCAGGTGCAGACTCAGGAAAATTAGAGGTGATGTTTCTATGGTCATGAATGGCATTTTTATTGCAATCGGCGCTTTTTTTGGGGCAATTTCCCGGTTTTCTCTTTCTCAATTGATCAAACGGATCTATCCGGTAAAATTTCCGGCTGCAACATTTTTTATTAACCTGTCGGGCTCTTTTCTGCTCGGCCTTCTGTTCGGCCTTGGCGCCGGCAGTTCATGGCGCCTGTTGCTTGGCACCGGCTTCATGGGGGCTTTTACGACCTTTTCCACTTTTAAACTTGAAAATATTCAGTTGCATGCTGAAAAACAATGGCGTATCCTTATCCCGTACCTGGCACTCAGTTATGTAATCGGGATTGCGATGGCGTTTCTCGGTATCATGCTCGGAGATTTCCTGGCCTGAAATGAAACTTTTGGACAGTCACTTCGTAATAATATAAGAAAAGCAATCAGTGGAATGATACTTTGTTAGCCGGCAGCCTGCTTTTTTAACCGGAGGGTGAAGGATATCCTTTTGAAAATTTTCGGTTTTTACAGGTATCCTTTTGCAATTCTGCAGAACGTACGAACAAAGAACAGGAGGAAGATGTATGAGAAAATCCATGCCATGGCTGGTCGTGGCCGCGATCCTGGTTATTCTCGTTATTGGTGTTTTTTCAAGTTATAACGGTTTTGTCAACGCAGAAGAAAACGTAAACCAATCTTATTCGCAAATTCAAAACCAGCTGCAAAGGCGGATGGACTTGATCCCGAACCTTGTAAACACAGTCAAAGGCTACGCTTTGCATGAAAAAGCTGTTATTGATGACATTTCGAAAGCACGTGCACAATTGGCCGGTGCAAAAACCCCAGCTGACCAAGCGGCGGCAAACGACCAGCTGAACACTGCTTTGAGCCGGCTGATGGTTGTCGTGGAAAATTATCCGGATTTGAAAGCAAACCAAAATTACACACAGCTGATGGATGAACTTGCCGGTACGGAAAACCGGCTCGCAGTTGCGCGCCAGGATTACAACAGCGCCGTCGCAACATATAACAAAAAGGTAAAAAGAATGCCCGGCGCAATTATTGCCAATCTGTTCGGTTTCCATGAAAAAGAATACTTTAAAGCAGAAACAAGCGCGAATGAAGCGCCAAAAGTTGATTTTGGGAACAGCAGTGGTCAGTGATGAAAAGAAGCGCGCTTATTACAGCCGTTTTTTTCACATGTCTGTTTGCTGTTTTCTCAATCGTTCCGCCGGCCAAAGCTGCGCCGAAGATACCCAAGCCGGTTGGGGACATATATGTTCAGGATTTTGCCGGTGTGCTGACAGACAGCCAGAAACAGAAACTGATCTCGCTTGGCAGGCAGCTGGATGATAAAACAAAAGCACAAGTCGCTGTTCTGACCGTGGACACGATCGGGAAGAATACGACAATTGAAACATTTTCCAATCAAGCTTTCCGCCAGTACGGGCTGGGCGACAAAAAAATGAACAATGGCGTGCTGATCGTATTGGCAGTGAAAGACAAAAAAATCAGAATCGAAGTCGGCTACGGCCTGGAAGGTGCGCTCCCGGACGGAAAAGTGGGCCGCATTCTCGACCAGTACGCGATGCCGTATCTGAAAGAAGGCAAGGAAGATGCAGCAGTTGTCAATACGTATAAAAAACTGGCCAATGAAACGGCGAAAGAATACAATGCAAATATTCAATCAAAACCGCAGGCGTATGAACCGCCGCCTACCAATCAGGCTTCCCCGCTTTCGTTCTGGAAGCAGGTTTTAATCGGCCTCGGGGTGCTTGTTCTGATTTTGATCGATTTCAAGTTTTTCGGCGGCACTTTGACTTATTTTCTGCTCAATATCCTCTCGATGTTCTTTCATGGCGGCGGGGGGAGAGGGGGAGGCAGCAAAGGCGGCGGCGGTTCTTCCGGCGGTGGGGGAGCAAGCCGGGGGTGGTAACTTTCAACACGGGGAAATTCGCTTCGTGTATTTTTTTGTCAAAGGAAAAAAGTTTCATGGTTTTGTCATTGGTTTTAGCCACTTTTGTCGAATATAAAGTGTAAGGATTTTATGGAAGATACGTGAAAAACCTTGCACTTGGCGGCCATTTCAATGTACAAAAAAACGGAATATCAGTTAACTTTCGTAGAAGATTTTTTTCTACCATTCGGCGGAAAATTAAATAAAGAAAATCGCTGGGTTCGCCTGGCTGAAGTTATTCCTTGGTGGAAAGCTGAAGAAAAGTACGCCAAGTCCTTTAAGAATAAATTA